>CAYHTV010000006.1:0-37831 GCA_964359575.1 uncultured Planctomycetales bacterium | reverse complement strand
TAAAGATTGCTTCGCTTCGCTCGCAATGACACGAAACTTGCACACGGCGTTAGGATTTAGTATTTTTATTTTTATTTTCTTTTTCTCTTACTTTTCGTTGGGCGCTTCAAACTCAGAGCGGATTGCGCCGCGGCCAAACGCGCGATCGGCACGCGGTACGGCGAACAGCTCACATAATCCATTCCCACTTTTTGGCAAAATTGAATCGAGGCCGGGTCTCCACCATGCTCCCCGCAGATTCCGACTTTCAATTTTGGCTGGACCGACCGGCCTTTGTGAACCGCAATCTCCATAAGCTGGCCAATCCCTTCGACATCGATGCTTTGAAACGGATCTTCGGGTAAAATCCCTTTCGCAAGATAATCCGGCAAGAAACCGCCAATATCATCCCGCGAAAAACCAAACCCCATCTGCGTTAAATCATTTGTGCCGAAAGAAAAAAATTGTGCCGTTGACGCCAATTGGTCCGCAGTGAGCGCCGAGCGCGGAACCTCAATCATCGTCCCGAACAAATACGGAATGGCCTTCATCTTATACTTACTGCAGACCTCCCTATACACTTCTTCTACAATTTTCTTCTGATGAGTCAATTCCTTATCGACACCAACGACCGGGATCATAATTTCCGGAAAAACTTTATTCCCTTCCTTTAAAAGTTCGGCCGCCGCTTCCAGTACAGCACGCACCTGCATTTCCGTCACTTCCGGATAGGTTACTCCTAAGCGCACGCCGCGGTGGCCCATCATTGGGTTGGTTTCCCGCAAATTCGCGGCCCGCTTCTCTAGCATCTCAATGGAAATCCCTAAGCTGTTGGCCAAATTCTGTAACTGTTCTTCGTTATGCGGAACAAACTCATGCAGCGGCGGGTCCAGCAAACGGATCGTCACCGGAAATCCGGCCATCGCCCGCATAGTCCCCTTGATATCTTTTTTAACGTGCGGGAATAATTCATCAAGAGCGACACGCCGTTCTTTTTCATCTTTGGACACAATCATTTTGCGCAATTTGAACAAAGGCTCTTCGGAGTTTTTCCCATAAAACATATGTTCCGTGCGAAATAAACCGATTCCCTCAGCGCCAAAGGCCCTGGCCTTGGCCGCGTCTTCGGGAGTGTCAGCGTTCGTGCGAACGTTCAAGATACGGATGGAATCACACACTTTAAGAAAATCGTTAAATACCCTATTCTCCTCGGTCGCATCGATCATCGCCAAACGTTTTTCATAGAAAGCGCCTTTGGTCCCATTGAGGGTGATCCAATCCCCTTCTTTCAAATTGGAACCATTCACTTTCATCGTTTTATGGTTGAGCTCGATTTCAATGCTCGAGCAGCCGACAATACAGCATTTACCCCAGCCGCGCGCTACCAGCGCCGCGTGCGAGGTCATACCGCCGCGGGCAGTCAAAATCGCTTCGGCAGCTCTCATTCCCTCAACGTCTTCAGGATTGGTTTCTTCACGGACCAAAATAACTTTTTTCCCTTGTTTAGCCCAGGCCACCGCATCATCCGCAGAAAAAACAATCTGGCCGCTGGCTCCGCCCGGGCCGGCCGGCAAACCTTTTCCTAATAATTTGGCAATTTTCTCTTCTTTAGGATCTATGATCGGATGCAATAATTCATCGAGCTGGGCCGGCGTCACGCGCTGCACGACTTCTTCTTTGGTGATTAATTTTTCCTTGAGCATGTCCATCGACATACGGACCGCCGCCGGACCGTTGCGTTTTCCTGAACGGCACTGCAGCATGTAAAGTTTGCCCTCTTCAATTGTAAACTCAATATCCTGCATATCATGATAATGATGTTCCAAACGCCGACGGATATCTTCAAGCTGTTTATAAGCTTTCGGGGCTAATTCTTCGAGAGTCTGCAAATTTTTGTTGAAATCGCTCTGCGAATATTTGTTGATCGGGGCAGGTGTGCGGATACCGGCGACCACGTCTTCGCCTTGCGCGTTAACCAGGTATTCGCCGTAGAATTGATTCTCGCCATTGCCAGGGTTACGCGTAAAGGCAACACCGGTGGAAGAGCTGTCTCCCATATTTCCAAAGACCATCGATTGAACATTCACCGCGGTTCCCCATTCATCGGGGATCCCTTCGATGCGCCGATAAGAAATCGCCCGCTTTCCGTTCCAAGAATTAAACACCGCGGTGATACCGCCCCAAAGCTGTTCCTCGGCATTGTCCGGGAACTCCTTTCCCAGCACTTCCTTGATTTTCATTTTGTAAAGGGCGCAAATTTTCTTTAAATCATCCACACTCAAATCCGAATCGGTCTTAATCCCTTTATGCTCTTTGATCTCATCTAAAATTTTTTCCAATTGCCGGCGCACGCCTTGGCCTTCCTTGGGATCGATACCAGCGGATTTTTCCATAACCACATCGGCATACATGGTCATTAAACGCCGGTACGCGTCGTACACAAAACGCTCATTGTTTGTCTTTTTGACCAACCCGGGAATGGTTTTTTCGGTCAGGCCAACGTTTAAAACCGTTTCCATCATTCCCGGCATGGACTTGCGCGCCCCCGAGCGCACCGAGACCAGAAGCGGATTATTGACATCGCCGAATTTTTTGCCAGCCGTTTTTTCAACTTTACGTAACGCGTCATGGACTTGCTCTTTCACACCCGTAGGGTATTGTCTCTTGTTGGCGTAAAAGTGGACACAGACTTCTGTCGTGATCGTAAACCCTGGAGGGACAGGAAGACGCAAATTTTTATGACCAGCCATTTCCGCGAGGTTAGCGCCTTTTCCACCGAGTAAATTTTTCATCTCTGTGGCACCATCCGCTTTCCCATCCCCAAAAAAATACACAAATTTTTTTGCCATTTAAATGACCCTTTCTTTTGATATTCAGGCTTAGAATTTCTCCTTTAGATATTTCCTCAAATGATCAACCGATATCCTCTCCTGCCTCATCGAATCCCGATCGCGAACGGTGACCTGGCTATCTTCCAGTGACTGCACATCCACCGTGACGCAATAAAATGTTCCGATCTCATCTTGGCGGCGGTATAATTTCCCAATCGCAGCCGTATCATCATACACACAAATAAATTCTTTTTGCAAATCGTTTTTGAGCTTTTTGGCGAGTGCGACAATCCCATCGTTCTTTTTTAATAAGGGCAAAACCGCCACTTTAATCGGCGCCAGTTGTTTGCTGAGTCTCAACACGACCCGGGTTTTGGCCTCTTTATCCGCGGCCGCCGATGGAACCTCCTCCTCGCAATAGGCATCCACAATAAATGCCAAGGTCGCGCGATCCACGCCGCCGGAGGGTTCAATAATATAAGGAAAAAATTCTTCCTGCGTTAAATTATCTTTGTATTTTAAATTTTTTCCGGAAAATTGCGAATGTTGTTTTAAATCAAAATCCGCGCGGTTAGCAATGCCTTCCAATTCCGACCAGCCGAATGGAAATTGATATTCAACATCGGTGCATCCCTTGGCGTAATGCGCCAACTCATCTTTACCGTGTTCACGCAGGCGTAAATTTTCCTTTCGCAGGCCGAGATTCAAATACCATTGGAAACGCTCTTCAATCCAGCGGTGATAACACGTGTCCGCATCTTCCGGACGGGTAAAATATTCAATTTCCATCTGCTCAAATTCCCGCGTGCGAAACGTGTAATTGCCGGGAGTGATTTCATTGCGAAACGATTTTCCGATTTGGGCAATTCCGAAGGGCAGACGGCGGTGGGTCGTATCAAGAACATTGGGAAAATTCACGAAAATCCCCTGCGCTGTTTCTGGACGAAGATAGGCCACACTGCTAGAATCTTCCATAGCACCTAAATGCGTTTTTATCATCAGATTAAACGCGCGCGCGTCGGTAAATTCTGTTCCGCCGCAGGATGGGCACTTACCACTGATATGATCAGGACGAAATCGTTTATTACATTTTTTACAATCAACAACAAGATCGGCAAAATTATCCGCGTGCCCCGAGGCTTTCCACACCATCGGATGCATCAGGATACTGGCATCGAGCCCCACCATATCATCACGCTCGTGAACCACAGATTTCCACCAGGCATTTTTGACATTGCGTTTGAGTTCCACGCCCAGCGGGCCGTAGTCCCAGGCGCTGGCGAGACCGCCATAAATTTCGGAAGATTGAAAGATAAAACCGCGGCGTTTGCATAACGCCGTGATCTTTTCCATATCCACAGATGCCTGCCTCAAAACGCTGCCGCTCCTCATAAAATTTTGATTGGGAATTTATAACAGGCGTTTATTTTATCGAAAAGTATTTAAGAATGCAAGAATTATATCGGGCAGCGCCGATTTTATCCCAGCCTGTCTATACTCATTGATCAGATTATCTAGGTCTTTCCAATTAACCATATAAACTTTATCGTGATCAAGAAAAGATACGCCCTCCTCAAGCGGCATAAACCGACAATCCCTCGCCGCGTTCATATCCGTCATAACAATTCCCTTCGAATCCAGAACATTTCTGTTTATTCTCAAAACGCATATATTATTATTTTCGGAACGCCGAGCACTCAGCATAGGATTATGGGCATCAAAATATAAATTTGCATAATCATGCAACTCCTTCGATGTCCCAGGAATTTTCTTGCCTGCCCTACGATCTTGAACCCCCGGCTCGGAAACATCTTCAAAATTTATTTTCTTACGAACAGCTGTTTTACGTGACACAATGCCCAGTCTCAAAATCGAAGACAAATTATCAATGTAGGTAATAAAATACAACTCTTTTATATGACTCTTATCCATAATTATTTTTCTACCGCTGCCTCAATTGCCGCTTTAAAAACCGTCTCTCCTAAACACCTCTTTCTTCAAACATTCTAACCAGCGGCTCTTTCCAGCCAAAAGCATCGTCTCCGCAAAGCGCTTCGAACGTATCGATGCAAGCCGGATCAATGCGGGCGAACTCTTCCAGCAATGCCACAAGTTCTCCGACTAGGCCACCCACAATGCCGTTGGAATCATCGACTCCGCCAACGCTCAACTTTTTCTCCAGACGATTAAGCAAATTCACGAGTAAAACGGCCGTTTGTCGCTGGACCGGTAAATTTGAAATAATCGCCCTCAGGCGGTTGCATCCTTCCTGTAGAGAATCCTGATTCGCAAACCAAGTGCGCGATGGGCCACGGTAAGACTTGATGTATTTCATCGCTTCAGTAATGGATGCCTTAACGATAGCCAATTCCTCATCGCTTAAGGCCTCTCGGCGATCGCTGCGCTTAATCTCATTACGCAGTTGCCTGTCTTCAGTGCTCAAAGGCTTTCCATTCAAGACCGCGTGAAGAGCCAGGGCGACCATATGCTTGCACAGCGTTCCTTTTTCTCCGAGATAACAGGCGCAGTGCCCGTGCCGATAATTCCGGGCGGACACCGAAACGCGATAAGGTTGAGTTCCCCGGACAACAGCCGTAAAATCGCCGAAAGCCTCCTCAACCTGCGTCACCTTGCCGCGCTCATACAACTCCACCGCGCGGCGAAATGTAGCCTCGTCGGTGACGAATTTGATTTTGTTGAGGTCGTAGGTGGGAGGCATAATTACACTCGATTATTTCTTCCTTCTTTCATTGTTAGAATCTCTTAAGGGGACTGCTAATCCTCAGATTGATATAAAATATTTTCAATCCTGCTGACCGCCCTTTTAACCTTTCTTAATTCTTTCTCGATATCATCAGGTAAGTTCAGAACCGCCTTGTTGGCCAACTCAATGCTATTTCTTATCAGATTAAATATTGAACCATAAAGGACGGGCTGACCAGATACTGCTTTTAATTTTTTTGAAACAATGGTCAATTGCTCCAGTTCCTTTGACCAGTCTATTTGTTTTACAACCTTCTGTTTTTCTCGGCTGTTCTGTTCCGGTCCGGCCTTGCCCAATGAATAAATAATTTTTTCATTTTGTTTGGCTCGCATATACGTTTCATTCAAGTCTCGTTTTATGCCGCCTCCAAAATGAATATTATAATTTTGCATCAATCCATCATAAATAATCTTTCCTTTAAACGGAAGCAACACGGTTTTGGTATAAACAGGTAAATAACCTTTTGGAAAAATTTGGTCAAGCCCCTCCGTCAATCCCAAAACACCATACACATTTGTATCCCCTACAAGAATCGTATGATTTTTCAAGTGCCTTTCAATATAGAAATCGCCCTTGATAAATCCTTTCCACTCCTTGATAATCGCTAATTTTTCGGCATTCAATTGATCCGGATTGGCCGATATATATTCGTCCATAAGGCCCGGATTCTCGTATACAGCGTCCCGCACTTTGAGTTTCTCTTCCATCGGCAATACCGAATACTCCTCTAAAGAACTGCATCTCGTTACACTCTTTAACCTCGCATTAGCATAGCGCTGCAGGTGCCACATCAACTCATAAAATAGTTTGGTTTCTTCGTGTAATAATTTCATCACTCCTCCGTGCTAACGATTCGCGAACCAAACCACGTATTCCTTCACCGGCCAATAATTGGGATTGTATTTCGACGTCACCGCAACATCGCACAGAGGAACGTGGCCGGTCTTACGGCCTTCCTTTACTTTCACAAAAATACCGCGCAAATCGTCCTCTGAACTCATGCCCAGTACGCTGAAGGTGTGGCCCAGGCGAAAGGGCTCGTGCCGCGCAATGTCCGTAAAATAGGCGTCGTCCTCGTCTTCCATTCTTTTGACGTCAAAAGGAAAGGACAAATTTTCTTGAAGCCATGATTTCCACTGTCGCTTTTCCCACTGGCAATACTTATCATGAAAAGCCTTCCTATTACCGGGATTGTTCCATGTCACATCATACTTATTTTTTTCATCGTTGATCAAATCGAGTAATTCGGACTGTCTTGCTTCAATAAAACCTAAAATCGAGTGTCCATCTTTTTCCATAATCAGCCCGATCCCAAAATGGCTCCCCACATAGCAAAAGGCGAAAGCCATTATCGGAGATCGAAATACTTCCGCGGTATGATCCTGCGTAGCGACATAACTCGATAATGCCGCTTCCGTAGTTTGCCGAATGATGTCCTTGGTCTTACGGATACCTCGGAATTTCAAACATACACTTGGTGCAAAATGAAAAATATTCTTCTCATCAAATTTCTCTTTGTCATCGATCAATTCCGCGAATGGCATAGCGTCACGCGCGTCACAATAAGCTGTAGCAATTTCACGTAACCAGTCTTCAAGCTTTACCGGAATCGGATTCTTGGCTTTGATTGCCTTCATCGTCCGGCCTCCCAACGCGCAAAAATATCTTTGTTGGCTTGTTTCCACTTTCCGTAAAATGCGCCCAACTCCAAGAAAACAATGTATCGTTCGAGGATATCGGTCCTGATTGATGAACTCGATTCTCCTTCCACCGCTTTTATCCGATACTGTGGGACCTTAAGCAACGCAGCGGTCTGTTTGACTGTCAATCCCTTTTTCTCGCGTGATCCCTTGCAGGCATGAAACAGCGACTGAGAACGGACGAGCTCTTGCGCGTTAACGCCAAAATTTTCCGCCGTTGAGAAAATCGGCCCCATGACCTCACGCATCCTTTCGACAATCAAATCCGCTGTCTCTTCATCAATGATGCCGCTTTTATCCTGTAAACTCTTGAGAATCCTTCGGTCATTTCCCTCGTCTTCAATGCGACGTTTTTTCATATCGCCAGCCTCCCCGATCCACTTTCAATTCCAAATGTTTTTTGAAATCAGAAACGTGCTCCACTATCTGCTCAAGATCGTATTTTACGCCGCGCAATCCTTCTCTCCAAGCTTTCAAGGGAAGCGTCCCAATAACGAAGTATTCATTCCCGATCAATTCCGGAGAATGTTGATCAAAGAAAATACAAAGCTCCTCTTCAAGATCTTTCTGGCGGACGATGATCAACTCGCACTGTGGACAGTAGCGCGAGGTCTTTCTCAATGAGAGCGGGCCCCAACCATCGACGTGAACGAATAATGCGAATTTTCTCATATTCATCGTCCGTTTACATTCGGGACAACGGCTGAATGAAAAATCGTTGAACGGATTCAACGCGAATGCATAGCGGGGAGGTGATTTGCCGATCTGTCTGACCATTGACACCCTGGAGGCCTTTCTTCAATGTTCAACATAATGCCCCAATTACATATCATCATGATTCCGGAAACTGTAAAAATCGTTATTGCCAATAATGATGTGATCGAGCAATGTTATTTCAACCGTCTTGAGGGCATCTTTGATTGCCTTTGTTACTTCCCTATCTTCTTGCGACGGCTGCAAGGTCCCGGCGGGATGATTGTGGGCAATAATGACTCCTACAGCGTGATGATAAAGAGCGCGCTCTACAACTTTTCTTGGATAGACTACCGAACGGTTAACTGTTCCCGTGGCAAATGATTCGACAGTGATCAGCTGATTTCTCCCGTCTAGAAACAAAATCTTGAATTCTTCATCAGACGCGCCTTTTAAGGATGTCTTCAAATAATCATAAACAACTTGTGGAGAGGAAAGTAAATCACGATTGTGTATTCCGTGCTCGGTATATAGGACGGCAATATCTTTCAGTAACTTCAAAAAAAGTGCTGTATGCTCTGAAACCCCCGTTATAGTCGCTAAATCTTTTCTATCCGCGTCTAAGACACCATTGATCGTCTTAAACCGAGAAAGCAACTCTTTGGCAATCGGTTTTGTATCCCTACGAGGAATCGCGTAAGACAACACCAATTCCAGCACCTCATAATCAAGCCATCCCGCAATTCCGTTTTTCTCGTATTTTTCCTTTATCCTTTGACGGTGGCCCCGATAACTTCTCTCTTCCATCAGGCCGCCTCTCGTAATTGCTCATTACATTTTTCCCAATCCGGCATAAAAGCGTACAGCAAACTCTTGAATAGCTTGCCATGATTCGGGACTTTAATATGAATGAGCTCATGTACCACTACATAATCAATCAAATGTCTGCGCTTCTCAAGAAGCTCGGCGTTAAATGTCAGTCGTCCATTCCCCGATAACGACGCCCATTTTGTTTTCATTGGCCGTAAATGGATTTCCTTTGGTTCGACTTTAAGCTTGATCGCCCAATCCCAGACGATAGATTTGAAGTCTTTTGCCTCGATGCTATTTTGAATTTTACCGGACATCAGCTTCTCCCAATCTTCAAAATCTTGTCGACCAAGCTAACAGCTTTGTCTTTATCCATGACCTTCAACAGAATTTTATACAATCCGGCCGTCAGTTCTCGTGCCTCTTTGGCATTATCTCGCCAATTAGGATTTTGCTTAAAAGCATCTTCTATTTGAACGGCCAAAGCCTCTGAGTCCGTAATTTCATCTTTCTTAAGAAGCCAATAAACTGTAAATTCACGAGGGTCGAAATTCTTCTCAGCCTGTTCCTTCTTGGCTTCGTTAATTTCTTTAATGACGGTCTCCAAACGATTGAGGGCTTCTTGCGTTGAAATTTGGCGGTCATCATAAAGCTCAACAACCGCCTCAGCCCGTTCCCCAATCGATACCAAGTAAGGCAAAGCGTCTTCATTGTCGAGCACAAACTTCTCGATGCTTTTTCTTAGATTGATCACCTTCGTGTTATCCGAAGAATCGTCTTTCTTTAACGCCTGTAGCGTATCTTCTTTCATTTCGTAAATCTTGTACGGCTTAGGTATGTCGTAATTCTCAACATTAGCACGCACCAATTTCTGCGTTTTACGCATCAGCTCTTTATCGACGACAACTCTCTTGGAAAATGCATTAAGAATAATCGTATACAACGACAAAAGTTTCAGATACTTATCCATGTGATCCCTGAGGTCCTTGTCAGGAGAAATAATCTCGTATAACATTTCGAGCCGCTTAAAATATTTGAAGAACGCTTCACGCTTATCTTTATCGGAAAAATATTCAATGGCCTGTTCAATGAGCTTGTCGTCCTGTTTGCTATGAATAAACCTTTCATATTCCTTAATATCTTTAGTAATCAGCGAAATAAACGCCTCTTTCAGCACACCGATATTCTGAATAACACTGCCAACCACATCCGAATCAAATGCCAAGGCCTTCTCAAGCTTTTCAAATATCCCCACAAAATCGAGAACAAACCCGGAAGGCTTCTTCATTCCTTCATCATCCTCATAAGGTCTATTGACCCGGGCAATAGCCTGAAGCAAAGTGTGATCCTTCATTGGCTTATCGAGATACATGCAGTAGAGAATAGGCGCGTCATAGCCAGTCAATAACTTGTCCGTCACAATAAGAATCTTCGGCAAAGTATCTTTCCTCGGAAAAATTTTCCCTTTTAGGCGCTTCTCCTCGTCCTCAGCTAAATAATGCTTTTTAAGAACATCTGAATCGTTATGCGCCTTGGAATAAACAATGGTTGAATATTCCGCTGGCAAATGTTTATCAAGTTCGGCTTTGTAAAGCGCGCACGCTTCTCTGTCGACGGCCACCAAAAACGCCTTATAACCCATCGGCTCAACACTCTCCCTGTAATGATTGGCAACAAAGGCCGCTACCTTTTGCACGCGCTCGTCAGATTTAAGAAAATTACGCAGATTAACTGAACGCTCGAGCAACTTGTTAAGCTGATCTACGTCCGTAACACCTTCTTTTTCCATGAGTGCGTAAAATTCCTTTTCCAACAACTCCTGCGGAACCCTGATTTCACTCGGCGCCAACGCATAATTAAGCTTAACGGTTGTGCCGTCTTCGATGGACTCGGCAATCGTGTATTTATCGAGATAACCTTTCTCATCATCCTTACCAAAGACTTTAAATGTGCCTCGGCCATATGTGATTTTGTCGATGGGTGTGCCGGTAAAACCAAAATAGGTCGCATTAGGAAGCGCGGCCACCAGATAATTGCCAAGGTCACCACTCGTTGTCCTATGAGCCTCATCGACAAGAACAAAAATGCTGTCCCGGGTATTAATATCCTTCTTGATGTGTTCAAATTTGTGAATCATTGAAACGATAAGACCACGATAATCCGATGAAAGAAGCCTCTCCAGATCCTTGCGTGAATCAGCAATTTCCATTCCTTCACCATCTTTAAATCCGTAGGCATCCAGATTACGAAAAAGCTGGCTCTCGAGCTCATTGCGATCAACCAGCATGACCACAGTAGGTTTGCCGAAGACTGGATCCTTTAGAATTTTCTCGGCCGCCACAATCATAGTGAACGTCTTGCCTGACCCTTGCGCGTGCCAGATAAGGCCTGTCCGCTTAGCCTTGTCTCGGGCGCGTTCAATAACCTTTTCTACGGCACGCGTCTGATGCTGGCGCAGAATAATTTTAAAAAGCACATCGTCTTTGCGAAAGAAAACGATGTAGTCTTTGATGAATTTAAGAACACGTTCGCGATAAAAAAACATTTTAACCTTTTTCTCGAAATTTCCCTTCTCCACGTCTTTCCAGTTAAACAACCCTTTGTGATCTAAATTCCACGTCACCCCGTAATAGAAATCAAGCATGTGGGTGACGTCAAAAATCTGATTGTGTGTGACCATCTCCGGCGTTTCGCGATGATACCGTCGAATCTGATCAACACCTTCGGCAATGCCTTCCTTCTTATTCACGCCTTTGGTTTCCACAATAATCACTGGAATACCATTGACCAAAAGGATGACGTCACCACGATTGGCATGCGTGCCATTGGTGTATCGCCATTCATCCGTCACGTGAAATTTATTCTGGCTCATATCTTCAAAATCAATCAGCTGGAGATTTATTTCCCGCTTTTCACCGTCATGATAAACGCTTTTCTCACCCTTGAGATAGCGCAGAACGTCGCTGTTGCCTTCAATGGTTGAACGAACATTTTCCAAATCCTTAATAATGCTGTCGGCCTTCGCCTCATCCACAATACCAGGATTGAGTTTCACAAGTTGTTCTTTCAGGACATCATAAAAGAACAATCCCGTTTCGCCATGACGGTAGTTAGCCGACTGTTCACGGTTGACATATTCCCAGCCGACCTCTTTGGCCGAAACATATTTGATTAAAGGGTTTTGGACTGCGCTTTGCTCGCTCATTGTTTAGTCTTTCAACGATAATCTAAGCAGCTGTTTCTCTCGTTCCAGTTCATCCTTCAACTCTCTCTCGCTGGGCAAATAAAGCATGTACCTTGAAGCGAATAATTTCTTACTCCCTTTGAGAACAGAATATTTGACAATAGTTTCATCTTTCGTTTCGCAGAGAATGATTCCAATCGGTGGGTTATCTCCCGGCTGTTTCATTATTTCTTCAAATAAACGCACATACATATCCATCTGACCGATGTCCTGATGGGTTAGACGCCCCACTTTCAAGTCAATCAAGACAAAACATTTCAGGATATAGTTGTAAAAAACAAGGTCAATATAAAATTCCTTGCTCTCTGACGATATGCGTTGCTGTCGGGACACAAAACTAAAACCCCTGCCTAGCTCCAGCAAGAACTTCTGAATGTGATTCAAAATCGCTTTTTCAATATCCCTTTCCATCCGCTTTTTATTTTCTTCCAGTCCAAGGAAATCAAGGACATAGGGATCTTTAATAAAATCGTCCAGTTGGGACGGCTGCTGTTGAGCAACTTTTTTAGCGTTCATTAACATCGCACGCTTATTCTTGCTGGATAACAACCGTTCATAATAATGCGAGCTTATCTGCCGTTCCAAAGCCCGCGAGCTCCATCCGCTGTCCGCCGCTTCATTCATGTAATACTTTCGCGCTTGAGGATTATCGACCCGCATAATATGCCGATAATGCGTCCATGACAATTCGCTACGCAGTGCGTAGCGAATCTTTCCCGTCACGGGAAAAGCGGCATAGAATTGACGGAAATTGCGCAAATTGGCTTCTGTGTAGCCCTTGCCTAATTCTTGCGTAAGATATTCCGAAAGCCTCTGAAGAAGACACTCGCCATACCCGGCCCTTTGTTTGCCTTTCTGTTCCTCTTCAATGATACGCCTGCCGACCTGCCAGTAGCAGTCAACCACGGCAAAATTAACCGCCTTGTACGCCCTCTGCCGAGCCAGGGTGATAATACCTTTGATATCGTGATAAAAACTGCTCAGCGCGAATTGCTTACTCATACGCCATTCTCCTTAAAATCATTACCATTTTGTTGGAGTTAACAAAATGGTTGAATATCTTCACCAGGTGATAGATCATTTTGTTGACGTCAACAAAATGATCGGGGCATCCACTCCATCAAAATCCACATCCTTGACCCGCACCTGGCCGGTCATGAGAAGCTGAAGCATGGTTTTAAATAAATTTGATAAAGTCCCGCGTTGACCCTCTGCTTGTTCTATTTTTTTATCCGTTCGTGATAATGTTTCAGCGATATCTATTTGCTCTTGCAAATCAGGCACAGGCACTATCTCACCATGTATAAAATTTCGATTAAGGGTTGGTACACTTACACCCGTTTTATATTTATTGAAATCTAGGCGATGCATCAGATAAAAAATAAAAAGGGGATGATTCCCATGGAAATTTTTTACATATAAGGCAGTATTATGTGGCCAATAAGGGCCTGGCACATAACTAATCTTACCAATTGAACCACTTCGTCCTGTAACTACACCTGGGCCATCCATTATTTTTTGATTATGGTAGCCGATACAACCATTTGATCCAATAACGGGGATATCGCCATTTTTAAATTCATAACGAGGTAAATCATTTCCCCTTTGAAGTGTGGCAACTTCGCCAAGCTTAAATACTTTCCAACTCTCTGGCAATGAGCCAATCTCCGTCTCTCTCAACTTCTCATCCCGCAGACCGCGAGTAAAAAGCCGATGCATCAACGACTGCTTTAGTTCCTTAACTTTGGTGATAATCTGTTCCTGTTCAGCGCTGGCTTTTTTTATTTGAGAAAGAATGCAAACAATTTTTCTTTGTTCTTCAATGGGTGGCAATAGGATTATCGCTCTTTTTACTTCTGACAAATTTAATGTTGGGTACCCATCAGCTTTTCCCTTCGAAAATGGTATCTGCTTAAGGCTGTAAAATAAAAAATTCTGATCAACATCCTCCTTCACCGATTTGACTGCACAAAGATGACTTACAATGTAAGCATCCATAGGAAGAACTGCTCTTTTTTCCAAATATATAGATGCACCGCTTTTTGGAAAAACGATGGTTCCTGATTGATATTTCTTAAGCTTCAACTCCTTAACCGCTTCATCTGTAATCAAATCGTATCTATTTATAGAATCGGAAGCTTGTTCAATATGCTGAACTCTAATAAAAGGATTTTCCCCATCAAAGAATTTATCACCTTGTGGAGCCGATCCACCAGAAGAAACGTCAGCAATCTCTCCCAATTTCTTTAAATCCCAATCATCAGGAATGACATCCGCATCTATTTCCATCACCTCAGAAACCCCTTATATCCTATTTTTTTTAATATTCCGTTTAACTCTTTGTCAGTTTTAGCTCGTTTCTCTTCAAGCTCTGCTAGTTCCACAATAATCTCATCCACATCCCGATATTCTTCGTCCTTCCCATTGCCAACATATCGGGTAGAACTTAGGTTGTAATCATTCTTCGACGCTTCTTCTTTGCCAATAATCTTGACGAATTTATCAATATCCTTCCAGTTGTGGAAGGCCTTGGCGATTTTCTTGATTTTGTCATCCGGAATAAAATTCTTTGGCCTACCCTTTTCAAATTCAAGCGAGGCATTAATGAGCATAATCTTATTTTTCTTTTCCTTTGGCTTATTTTTGTTCAGGAAAAGCACAATGCCGGGCGCGGTCGTGTTATAAAAAAGATTTTCCGGAAGCAAAAGCACCGTTTCTATCCAGTCGTTATCCACGAACTTTTTGCGGATATCTTTTTCGCGATTTGAACCCTGATTGCCTGAACCGCGCGAGACCGCGCCGGTATCTAAAACTATAGCCGCACGACCATTCTTATTAAGCGAAGCAAACATATGCTGAACCCAGCCCCAATCTGCCGATCCCGCAGGGGGATATCCGCAATCAAAGCGATTAAATGTATCCCCCTCATAAAATCCAGTATCATAACCGTCCTGATTCCACATGGGATTGGCAACAACAAGATCAAATCTTTTAAGCGCGCTTCCGTCAAGAAACTTGGGGCTTATCATGGTATCGCCTATCGCAATGTGGCCTTCCATATCGTGAATAAACATATTCATCCTGGCCATAGCGTAAGTAACATGATTCTGTTCCTGACCGTAAAGATGAACCGGCCTCGAAATCTTCTTTTCCTTTTCTTTAAGTGCAAGCTGACATTTCACAAGAAGCCCGCCCGAGCCACAGGCCGGATCATACACTTCTTGCCCCTGTTTAGGGTCAAGACAATACGCCATCAGCCAGGCGACTTCCTTCGGCGTGTAAAACTCTCCCGCACTTTGGCCTTGGCTTTCGGCAAATTTCCGTAAAAGATATTCATACGCCCGGCCGAGGATATCGGGCTCAGCATCTTTTAATCCAACTCTGTGACGACTGATTACCTCAATAAGCTGGCTGAGTTTACCGTCGTCAATAATACGCTGCCCGCTGACCTTGGCATTAAAATCGACAATATCAATGACGCCTTGCAGGTTAGGATTTTCTTTTGCAATGGCTCGAATCGCATCGGTTAACTCTTCGCCGATATTTTTTGTTTTCTTACGAATTTCCGGCCATGTCGATGATCGCGGAATAAAAAACCGGACAATCTTATGATCCTTCTTGGCCAATTCATATGCTGCTTTTTCCTCACCGAAATCTTCAGCCAGACGCTTTAGCTCATCCTCAAAGACATCCGAGATGCGTTTCATAAAAATAAGCGGCAGGATATAGTCCTTAAACTTCGGCGCGTCTACCGCCCCGCGGATACTGCACGCCGCATCCCACAGCCATGATTCAAGTGTTTTTATATCTAGCATGTTCCCCCTTCCTAAGCTTTAATCATCAAAATCAGTATTCTTATCCTTTTTATCAAAATCTTTTAGGAATAGCTCTATGGCAAATTTCTCTTTATCACCGACCTTATTAAGATCGATCTTCATTAATCGATCTTTAGCCTGCTCAAGATTAATGAATTCCTTCAAGCTTTTATAATTGACTCGCCACTTTGTTTTAGAAACATAATCTCCAGAACTATGGGTATGACTTTTAGATAAGAAAGCAATAATCACGTCAATCAGCCCTTCATCAGTAGAGGTCAAATCTGATACGAATTTTTTGGCCTCAGCTTCGCCGCCCCATCTTATCCAGTCGTACAAAATATATGCTAATTTGGGATGTCTATTGAGTTTCTCTTCTTGACAGAATTTTTTAATCTTTTCTACACATAGACTTTTAAATTCGGCTACATCCTCTTCAAGAATAATTCTTTCATACTCGGATTTCTTTTCTATACCTTGAATTTCAATCGAAATTTTCATAATACACCCCAAAAGGCCTTTGGAAGTCTTTATCGCTTCCTTTAATAGGGCGCTTCTTTTTGACTTATCTGATATTCTTTTCAGGGAATGATAAACAATTCTTGAGATGTGCATGTCCGACCCGGTATCAAAAAATCCCACGTTCTCTTCCGGAAGATTGTCAGATATGTCAAACAAAGGAATTATTATATTAAGCACATGGTCGAGATTGAACGTATCGGTGTAATCCTCGAGCCTAGAGAGGACCTTTTTTATTTTGCCATTCTTCAAATAATCTCCAATAGTTTCAGCAAAAAGAGCCCTATCAGCGGTTGCCGATAGTAACTTATCGATTTCGAACTGCGAAATTTCACCTTCAGGAACGTCCAATATAAAATATCTATCAAACAGCTCGGTAGAGCATATCCTTAATTCCTTAGTCCATCTATCCTGCCAATCACTTCCATAGTGCATGTTCTCAAATAAACCTTTAATTTGAGGAAAGAGCTGATGGATTATTTCTTTTACTGGCTCTTTAATTTCATCAGACGCTCTGTTTATAACAACCTCAATCTGCTTGCGTCTCTCATCCTCTCCATTTCTTTTTCCCATTGAGCTGTCGGTATGCGTAAATAAAATATTTTCGCCTCGCATTCCATCGTAAACTTCAGGCGCAAAAACTCTGATTGCCTCCAACCCAATAAAATCAATCGGGTTTAATTCAAACGAAGGCCCTTGCTGGATGAGAGAAAAATTAAATCTCAGGCTATTGATAAATCGTTTCACATCCCGCAGAGAAACAAACAAATCCTTTAGCCCAGCATGAAACAGATTTCCCCACATTGTCATATCCCATAGTTTTTCTGGAACAATCTTCACGATACTATCAAGTTGAGCAAATAAATATTTGTGCAGTCTTTGTTCCTGAACAAAAGGCACATCAAAACTTACCTGTACAATTTTTTCTAGATACTCTTTTCCAGAAACTCCTTTTTGCTCTTCGAGATTCTTCTCGATAATATCTCTATCGAAGGCGAGAAGATAAATGGTGTTACAAAAATCTGCATTTTGCTTCACCAGTTGGAATATTTGTTTTATTTCTTTTGTATTTAGACGATCAATGTCGTCAATGACAATCAAAAACCGCTTATTTTTTTCCAAAATAAGCTTATTCAATTCGTCTTTAAACTGCCTCAACGTCTTCTCATTCAGCTTCGCCCATTGCAAAAAATATTCGCTGATCGAAGAAATCAAATTCCTAGAAAATTTAAGCAAGAGCCCGAGAGTAATAAAAGCTAGAGCAATCAGCCATGCCAATATTTTTAATTGGCTAAAATAAGCTGACCCTAAAATAAGGAATCCGATCAACAAGAAAGCTATGGGAATTACATATCGAAGGGCGTTTGAAACTAGGACCGCAGAGCTAAGAAAATATCCGTACAACTTTAATTTTTCAGCGATCTTTTTAATATTTTCAGAACTGTCTGCATAGCTCAGGCTATTTGCAATTTCATTAAAGAAAACCGAAGTAAGATTGTCTTGTTCCGAAAAATTCCATGGATTAAACTCAATGATTATGGGCTTCTTGTCTTCTGAAAATTCCTTCGATTGCTTTATATCCTCAAGAAGGATATTAACGATAGAACTTTTCCCAAAGCCCCATTTGCCATATAAACCAATAACTATCGTATTTTTGTCTTCATGTTGGAGGATATTCTTGGAAAGGGATTTGGCAAACTTTGTCCTTCCAAGAATGTCTGCATCGGAAGAAGATACCGGTTCATCTGATATAAAGACGTTTTGATTATTGATAATATTTTCAGTTTTTTCGGTCACTTTTTTCTTCACTTCCTCAAGATTCAGTTTCTTAACAATATTGTAGCAAAAATGAATTCTATCCATGGTCATCTAAGGCAGTAACTTCGACTTACTGCCAATGATGACCTTACTGCTCCTACGTCCCCACCGCCAAAGCCCAGTAAAAATGCGCCTCAGGAACTGCGGCCTTGAGCCTCTCGAGAATTCTGTATCTCTCAGGAAAAACGCGCCCCTTGACGCTGTCCATATCCACCCGCTTAACAATCCTGCCCGTCGCTCCGCGACGCAGAACGCTGATCACATAAACAATGCGCGCAAAAGCGATCTTGATATCCTCCGGACTGAACTTGGCTCTCAGATGATTGGCAACCTTGGTGTTACCGTCATTCAAAAGCCCGATTTCCTCAAATGCGAGGTTTCCTCCGCGAAGCAATGTCTGTGAATACCGAAAAGCGATCTGCTCAATATCGTTAAAGACATCCTCGCCGCTATGCGCACTGCTCCTGAATCCATTCTCAACCCTGACGGTATTTAAAAACGACCGATTCACCTCCGCGACATCATCAACAAGCTTGAAAATTTCGCCCAGATCAATGATCTGCTTCATGAATTCCATGGTTCGATCCGGCGCCAATGGGATCCCCATTGTCTTCGGCGATATGGCCGTCAACTTATCACCAAACAATCCCTCAACCGTAGGAACATTGACCATGCCGCCTGATCCGGCAAAGGCCATAGGATTGACAGCAATATCCTTCTGAAGCAACTTTCCATAAGGCGCTTCGGTAAAAACCACATCCAGCAAAACATACTGCTGGATTTTGGAAAAATGCGAAATAAAGGGAAACTTGAAATGCGCCTTGGGGATATTCTTCCCTTTGCGAGCATCTTCTTCCATCCCGGCAAACCACTTTGAATCACTTGCCATCCGGGTCAAACGCGCTGACAGACCTTCCTTTTCTTCCACAGGCAGAAAAATATCAATATCAATCGACAACCTCGCTGGCGGAAAAATATGGAGCAAAAGCGATGTCCCACCCTTGAAAACAAGACCGGGATAACACTTTACGACCTCGCTCAAGAGATTAAACGCATAAACCGACTTCTCAAATATACCCGGATCCTTGAACCCCAGCTCATTCCTTAGGGATTCCATCCGGGCGCGGTCAAGAATTTGTTTTGCCATGCCCACCCTTCCTTGAGGTAACCTTCTCTGCATATCTCAAATATGCAGCGAAAGTTACCCTGTCAAGTCCTTCATTTTTAATGAGTTGCGAATACATATCGCTGAAGTATCTCCGCGCTCTAGCATACCTAACAAGTTCGCTGACATTGACCCGATAAAAATCATCGATACTTTCCAACAGCTCCCAATAATCAGCATTCGCCATGGTAGAATACTTATCTTTAATAACAAACAAATCCACAAGCATCTTCTCAAGACTGGCCGCGTGTCCCTCACGAGGCGTGTTCTTGATCATCAACCTGACCACAACCGGATCCCGCGTAATATCAAACCCTTTGGGAGCGATACGACTCGTTTTCTCCATCAGCACGAACCGGTAGTCGCGGGATATCTGGTCAAACACCGAATGAACCCCGTCAGACTCAACCTCAACAAAAGTAATATGGTGAGTTTGCTGATGATGATAATACGGCTGAAAAGTCAATGTATTCCATATGATGAAGTCCAGATCCGGGAACTCTCGAGTCAACATCTGTCGGATCTCGGTCACGCGGCTCTTTTCTTCTACCAACGGAAACGTCTTGGCGATATTGCTATAAATCCCTCGACCGGCAGAAAACACCTCGCCCGCCTCTTTAAGCCCATGGAGATACTTCTTGGCAAGAGGAACACTTATCTCGATATCTTTGACAACCTCCTCAAGAGAAAAATACCGGTGCTTCTGCGCGTATTCTTTAACTAATGCCCGTTTATTCAAATCACACCTCAACTTATTTTTTTCTGGCTTTTTTATTTAAATATTTTTCAATATGATACTGCTGTATCTTGCTGGGAACGGTTCTGCCATTAAACCACCGATTGACAGTAGAAAAGGCCACGTCCAGCTCTTTGGCTAGTTCCTCCTGGGTGATTTTGTTCTCCAGGCGGTATATTTCCAGTTTTTTAACGATATCCATAGGAATGACTCCTTGATATGTTTAATGATGAGTGTTACGAGTATAGCACCTTATAGCATAAAAAGGTCCGTTGGTCAACCGAGATATCCGTCCTACAGGTTGATACCGAATGCGCTTTTTAACGAAAATCTCGAAGCTTTGCGGTACGTTAAACCGTAAAATATTATGTATTGTGTCATTTTTACCCTACCACACCCGAGCATCCTCAGCGGATCGTTGAAAAGCTGTTTTTGACTTTCTGAATCAACAATTTGCCTTCCTCCCATTTATCCGCTGGAGAAAGCGTAAAGGAAACGCCTACCAATTTATTATTGTGCAAATAAAAATAATCCCGCTGCTGCGTGTCCGGTATTTCGGCCGAATACCCCTTGACCAGCACCGCGTCATATCCGGCCAAATTCACTCGCTCTGTACCAAACCCGTTCTGATAGAAACCGATTTTTTCAAAGAAAATATTATTGAGTTGACCTAAGAAATGGATGTCCTGGTCAAATCTTTTCCAACCGAATGTAATCAGCGGCTCTTGGGAAAGGATAAATTTAATATTTCCTGGTTCGTCTTCGGTATTGGCCATCCATTTCATATCACACGGAAACTCGATCCCCCAATCTTTCATAGTACAAATATTGATTGTGTCGGTCAAACCGTTTTGGATAGAGTCGCTTTGGACGAGATCGGTGGGAGCGGAATCATTTTGAATAAACTCGACAATTTTATCTTCGGTGGGGAGACTATTTTGAATTTCCGCGGTGGTAGTGAGAATTGCTGCGGGCGGCTGCGTAACCGCCTCTTGAGCAACATCCTCTGTGACATCGATTTCTTGCTCGGCCGGTTGCGGTTTGACTACGCTAACCATCTGCGCTGAGGCCGGCTGAGACTGATTGCTCCGCGCCGTATTCTTAATCACTATGCCGAAAAAAAAGAATAAAAGAAATAAAGATCCAACAACAATGATAGGTTCCTCAAAACGTCTGATATTTATTGTCTCATTCATAATTATTCCCTTTCGCTTTTCAAAAAAAACTGAGTCATCTTTATTTATTTTTTATTCCCAGTATCTTCTTCCACTCATCCTTTTCATAACCGTACTTCGTATAATTGATGCCGAGCGATTCCATATCCACCTTCATAGGTCCTTGAAACCCCCCTGGAGTTTCGACAAAAAAAGCATCAACCATGTCTTTTTCATTCACCTCCCAGCGGTTGTCCTGCCGCGCTAGGCTTTCCGCTCTTTTCGCCACTTTTTCATGGGCAATCCCCCGCATGAAGATGGGAATCTTTTCGAGCATCTGTTTAAACTTTTCTTCTGTGGATTTATTCCAACTTAGATTTTGCATAAATAATTTCTATTTAAATAGACTGGCCGCATTCAAACCACGGTCATTTGCCAAGAGCGGTGAATCTGCCGGTTGCGATAGTCCTCGGGAATAGTGCCGGGTGTCAATTCTATCAAATCCTTAACCGCTAGGCCCTGCAGGCGAGGTTCAAAACGCTGGTGATTCGTTGAAAAAAATAGAATTCCTCCGGGGGTCATCACCCGTAGAGTGTTTTTGAGCAGCTGCGGATGATCCCGATTAACGTCAAACGAGACCCCTTTGTTTTGATCCTGAAAAAACGATGGAGGATCCACGAACGCCAGGGTAAAACGGCGTCCGCAACGGTAGACATGGTTCAAATATTTTTCAACATCAGATTGAATGAGAGTATGCTGAGGGCCCCACAAACCATTTAATTCCAAATTATCTTGAGTCCACTTTTGATACGTATCCGACCGGTCGACCGTGACGGTGGTCTTCACTCCTCCAGCGGCGGCCGCGCACGTGAATGCCCCCGTATATCCAAAGAGGTTTAAGAAATCTTTGCCGGAAGCGAGCTTGCCCACAATAACACGCGTGTTTCGATGGTCGGAATATAAACCCGTGTCTAAAAAATCATCCAAATTCACCCAAAAAGATAAATTCCGCTCCTGCACCTGAAAACGTTCACCGCGCGAACCGAGTCTGCTGTAACGCGGCCCATCACTGATTTTGGTACGCCGCTGTTTGATGTGCACCCGCTCGGGCGGCAGTCCCAAGGTCGCGGCCACCACCTGGGCCATGTGAGGGAGCCAGTCTGGCCCGGTCTGCAAACGCACATATTCGGCAATCACCACGTGGCCGGCGTACCAATCCACCACGGCCCGGACTTCCTTAATATCCCAATCGTATAAACGGAAACATTCAACGCCCTCACGGCGAAAACGTCGCGATAAATGGGCGAAGCGCTTGCTGATCCGATTTGCTAAAATCTCAGCGTGGTATTTCGTCTTTTCCGGAGTGACAAAATTTTTGACTTTAGGTATGACCGCCAACTTTTACCTTCTTGAGCTCCTGCGGGTCCATCGAGAAACTGTGCTCAGCGTCAGGAAATTTGCCTGTCTTAACTTCGCTGAAAAACTGTCCGACGGCTTTTTTGATCTCATCACTTAAGTTCACATACTGTTTAACAAATTTAGGATGAAAACGCGTGAATAGTCCCAGCAGATCATATGTCACGAGCACCTGACCATCGCAGTTGGCCCCGGCGCCGATACCGATCGTCGGAATCCGTAAATTTTTAGTAATCATCGCCGCCACTTGCGCCGGGATACATTCCAAAACAATACTAAAACAGCCGGCTTTTTCCAAAAGTTTGGCCTGGCGAATAATCGCACCGGCGGCTTGGGCCTCCTTGCCCTGCAGCTTTAATCCACCGAGTTCCGAGGCACGCTGCGGAGTCAGTCCCACATGCCCCATCACGGGAATTTTGGCCTTCCCAATTGCGCTGGCGACTTTTTCGCATCCCGGAAACCATTCGATTTTAACCGCGCCACAGCCGGCTTCTGTGACAAAACGCTTGGCATTTTTTACCGCCAGGGCCGCAGTTTTATACGAACCATATGGCATATCGCCCACAAGCATAGCCCGCCGAACCGCCCGGCCGACGGCCTTGGCATGATGGATCATTTCAGTCATGCCGACTTGGTTAGTAAACTCCAATCCCAGTACCACATTGGCGAGCGAGTCCCCCACCAAAATAATATCAATCCCACTTTCATCTAAAAGCGCGGCCAGCGGATAATCGTAAGCGGTCAGCATAACGATTTTTTCACCGGTTATTTTTTTTTGTAAAATTTGCTTAACGGAAATATGAGCCATAGAAATTAACGCAAAAGTTAAAATTCAAAACGCAAAAAGATTTAACGGTACGACCCGCCCCTTTTGACTCTTTATTTTACCCTTTGGCTTTCTTTAAATATTCATCCATCTGTCCGGCGATTTTTTTACCCGCCGCCATAGCCTCAACCACGCTGCCGTGCGCCGAGGAGTCCTGCTGGGGAACAAAAACCCCCTCTAACCCGACGAGCTCTTCCACCATGCTGTTACGCTGCTGGCCCCCCGAAACAATCACTGTATCTGCCTCCAAAATAAATTCTGACTCCACAACCGGCAACAGCTGCCACTGTTCTTTGGAATCCGGATCCGCAAAATCCATGGGCTGACATTTAACACCCCGCACACAATTTTTTTCATCCGCCACAATAGCCAATGGCTGCGTCAGCGGCTCAATTTTAACACCCTCGTCCTTGGCTTCCATGAGTTCATTGAACGGCACTCGCAGATCCTCTTGCACCGAGGCGAAAACCACCGTGACTTCTCTCTGCATGCGCACGGCTATTCGTGCGCAGTCCAAGGCGGCCTGATTGGAACCAAGAACAACAACCCGCCCGCCAATATTCACAACACTCGGATCGCGCAGAATCCGCTCCGTTTTAAAATGGTTGACGCGCATTAAAAATTCCTGAGCAAAATAAACTCCCGTGTAATGTAAACCTGATATCGGGGGACTCGCCGGACGGCCGCCCCCCAGCGTCAACACAACAGCGGCAAACCCTTCTTGCAGCAACCGCTTAATATGTTCCCGTTTATTGAAAAAACAATTCGTTTTAATTTCGATTCCAAATTTCTTCAGAGATTGGATTTCTTCATCAAGCACATCTTTAGGCAGACGGAATTCCGGAATCCCATACCGCAAAAGACCGCCGACCTCTTCCATGACTTCAAAAAGCGTGATTTGGTAGTTCCTTTGCGCCAGCGCGGCGGCGGCGGTTAAACCCATCGGGCCAGAACCAATAACCGCCACTTTTTTTCCCTGACAGGCCTGAGGCGGCTCACTCAAACGCTCACGGCCAAAATCCGCCGCGTAACGCTCCAATGCACGGATGCCAATCGATGCTTCTTCTTTAGTCAAGGGACGACCCTTCGGGTCGCCACTTGCCCGTGGCATGAAACCACGGGCAAGTACTGCAGCTAAATCCACGGGCAAGCCCGTGGCCTTAGCTCCTGTTAAAACACAGGCTTTCTCGCATGGAGCAGGACAAATCCGGCCGCAGATCGCCGGAAAAGGATTTTGCTCTTTAATTTTTTTGAGCGCCGCGACCGTTTGGCCTTCCCGCAGTAAGCGGATAAAACCCGGGATATCAATACCGAGCGGACAACCGAAAAGACAAGTCGCATCCACGCACTGCGGGCAGCGCTGCGCCTCATCACTCGCTATTTTTTTAGAATACCCGAGAGAAACTTCGCGAAAGTTATTAACGCGTTTCTCTTTGGGCTGGTTGATAACTGACGGTTGTCCCATAACAACTCCTCAAAGGCATTCAGACGGATACGATAATCGCCAAAATCCACTTGGTGCGCATCAAATTCCGGGCCGTCCACACAGGCCAAGCGCATTTGATTATTGACCGTCACCCGGCACGTACCGCACACACCGGTGCCATCAAACATCGGTGGATGCAATTGAACCAACGTCTTGATATTTTTCTCCTTGGTGAACTGAGCAATGGATTCCAATGTCGCAACGGAACCGGCTAAATAAACCAAATCAATCTTCTCTTTATCCACGCATTCCCGCAAGGCCGCAAAGGCGTTTCCTCGCCGTTCATACGATCCGTCCTGGGTTGTCATCACAATTTTATGGCACGCCAAACGCATCTGTGGTTGCAGAATTAAATCTTTTCTCGTCGTGGCTGATATAATACCGAGCACTTTGTTGCCGGATTGCTTCAACGCGCGTGTAATCGGCAAAATCGCGGCGATGCCTAAGCCATCCGCAACGCACGCCGCCACTCCCACTTTTTCAATCCGCGCGGGCCTCCCGATAGGGCCAAAAACCGAATGCACCATGCCGTTAATCGGTAATGCCCCTAAATATTTTGTTGCGGCGCTGGTTTCTTTGAAAATCAAAGCGATCGATCCGCGGTGCGCGTCGACTTCGATGACTGGCAGAGAAATTTTATCGCCGTTGGGCGTCGTTGTCACAATCACAAATTGCCCGGGCTGGACTTCTCTGGCGATGGAAAGGGCGAGAATATCCAAACGCTTGACATCACTGGCCAAAATCTGCCGATTGATAATTTTAAACATGATGAAAATGAATTCTGCGCGACTTTATTCCAACCTGTCCGAGAGCACCGGATTTTCTCAGAGAAAAAACGCTGTGATCATCAAACTGTGTCATAAGGAACGAGACATTTCTTGACCCGCCATTTATTTTTTCATCACTTTTTCTAACTGCGCCCACGACAAAGTGTTCATCACATCCTGTTTCGTCAACCAGCCCCGGCGGGCAACGGCCACGCCGAATTTCATAAATGGCAAATGTCCCACGGCGTGAGAATCGCTGTTGATAACAAATTTAACCCCTTGCTGACGAGCAAAATAAACATTAACCGAATTCAAATCCAACCGAATGGGAAACGCGTTAATCTCCAAGAACGTATTGGTATCCACCGCGGCTTTGCAAACCTCTTTAAAATCAATGTCGTAGGGCTCCCGCTTTCCTAAATGCACGCCCGTTGGGTGGGCGATGGCCGTCACATATCTATTCTGGCAGGCCTTGACCAACCGCTGGGTTAATTGCATCCGGCTTTGTTCGAAACCGCTGTGAATCGCGGCGATCACGATATCAAACTCGCTTAAGATTTTATCATTGTAATCTAAATCCCCCATAGTGTCTATTTCCACTTCGGTCCCAAAAAGGATACGGAAATCTTTCAATTGGCAGTTAAGATCATCAATTTCCTTTTTCTTCCTTTTTAAATCTTCCACAGAAACACCACCCGCCACCCGCAGCCGCGGCGAATGATCGCTCAGCGCTAAATATTCATAACCAAGTCCCTGCGCGCCCTTTGCCATCTGGGCAATGGTGTTACGCCCATCGGAGTAGGTAGAATGCGTGTGCAAATCCCCTTTGATATCTTTGAGCTCAATGAGCTTTGGGATTTTGCCGCCGCCGAATAATTCACTTTCTCCGATATCTTCGCGCAGCTCCGGCGGGATATAAGCGAGGCCAAGAGATTTGAGGCATTCCTCCTCGGTCCGGCTGGCAACGCATTTTTCGCGCCCGGCGCTTGCACCCCTAGCGGAGGCCGCTACGCGGAAAATACCATATTCATTCACCCTCATGCTCTTTTTTATGGCAATCTGACGGAGTTTCACATTAAAATTTTTTGATCCAGTAAAATACAGCAAGGCCGCGCCAAACGATTTTGGCTCGACAACCCGCAAATCCACCTGCACGTTTTCCTTAGTCAAAATGGAAGATTTCGTGTCCCCATGAACATTGATTTGCTTCACCTGCGGCAAATGCACGAAGATTTCCATAACTTTACGGGGATTCACTGAATCAATCAGAATATCGATATCCCGAATCGTCTCCCGCATGCGCCGCAGGCTCCCGGCGACCACTATTGCCTTAACCTCCGGCAATTTTTTAAGGGCGTCCACAAACTGTTCTGCGATTTGGGTTGCCCGCCCTAAATTCATCCGCTCCTGCCCCTCCTGGACCACCTTGATGCCTCTTATGATATTCTCAATGGTTTTCGCTTTGATGCCGGGCAGACCTAAGAGCTTTCCTTCTTCCGCGGCCTGGCGCAACTGGGCGACACTCGTAATGTTTAATTTTTCCCAAAATAATTTTGCCTTTTTGGGCCCCAGGGAAGGGATATTAACCACATCCAACAGACTCTCCGGAATTTCATGGGTCAACTCTTCATATGCCTGCATCTTCCCTGTATCAAGATACTCCGCGATCTTCTCCTTGATGGCCTTACCGACGCCGGGGATTTCGAACAAACGGTTTTCTCGGTACAGGGCTTCAATATCTTCCGCCAGAGCAGTAATATTCTCGGCGGCCTTATGATAAGCCCGGATTTTAAAGACGTTATCGTCCTTAATCTCTAAAAGCATACCCATGCGATCCAGAAGATTGGCAATTTCGCTATTTTTCATTTTTTTGCACAGCCGGCTGGGGGGTAAAAATTTTTAATTTGTTGATGGCCAGACCAATGGCCGCGCCAATCAAAAATCCCGCCACAATATCCGTCACGTAATGCAAACCCAAATACACGCGGGAAAAACCAACCAGCCCGGCAATAAGATAAAACCAGAACGTATATTTTTTGTAGTGATGGCTTAGAACAACAGCCATAGCCATGATAATCGCCGCGTGCTGGGAAGGAAACGCGGGAGTGCCGGTATGCAAAGAAGCAATGAAATCATGTATATCGCTTAAAGGCCGCGGCCGGTTAAAAAAATTTTTTAATATCCCGCTGATATTCAACGGGACAAGAAAGGCCAAACCAAAGGGAATCACCGGAAAACGCATGGCCTTCTCCCGCAGCATAAAAATGAGCGCAAAAATCACAATGACCACATCGCTCCACAACGGGCTTTCCACCATACGGAAAAGAACATCAAAAAATCCATTCTTAATAGTCTGGTGGAAAAAAATAAATAATTGCTCATCGATTTGCTGCAGCATGTCATTTCACCTCAACGGTACTAGCGGGGGGCGGCAAAACTTTTTCCCCTTCTAAAATCGGCGGAATTTTTTCCACATCGATACGGATACCGCCGTCGTGCTCAATCTTCAAGGTATACAGAAGGCCCGGCACAAATTTTGTGCCCGGGGCTTCAATCTGCGCATTTTTGATGCCGTGGCGGCCCGCCGCTTTGCTATCCAGCGCATAGACCCAAAAATTCTTCCAAATCTCATCCTCTAAAAGATGACGCAGCCCATCAATCTTATACCCCTGAGGGATTTCATTAAACTTCGTGATTTCATACTCCTGGGTGCGCTCGCCGTCCAAGATAAATACCTTCCAAAAAAGATATACACTCTTTCCGCGCAAGGCGTCGGCGGCCTTGATGTATTTATCATCAAACCGGGCAACGAGCGATTGGAATTGGATGACATTCCCAGCAAAGGTAAAATATTTTGCGGGCAAAGGTTTATCCTGCGTGTCATATTCTAAAAATTTAATCGTCGTTAAGTGCTGGTTCGTTAAGGGATTGAACGCCACATCCGTCACAAAAACTTGCGCGATGCGCGAATCCGCTTCCAGCCGGCTGATCATTTGCTTTAAAATTTTATTCTGCAGGACAAAGTGATCATAAAAAAGATAAACCTGATAGCCCAGAAACACCAACAGGCCAAGGAGGAAAAAACTTTTGATATGGCTCAGCGAGTTTTTGTCTTTCATAAGCCTGCAAAAATAATTGATTAAGAATTATAACCAACCATAAGGCGGGGGAAGAACGCCCGGCGGCGGCCGGGGAATTTTATCCAAAATTTGAAATACCATATTCACCAATTGAAACGGCAATTTTAACAAGGCACACCCGCTCACCGAAACCATGATCACCATGAGCAAAAAAAACAAAAATTTCTGTTTATAAAAAATGCATCTCCTCCTTCACTGCGTTTTCAAAAATATGGTTGATTCAATCATCTCGGCCCCGAAAATAACTTTTGCGCCAATCGAATGAATCGACTCCAGTCCCTGTAAAATAGGATAAACAGCCTTTTCTAAATAAAATCTTACGAGTTGTGGATCCGAGGATTTTTCCTGATCGAATCCCGCGATAACCCGTTCGAGGTCTTGAATTTTTTGCTTTTCGGCTTTGAGATTCCCTTCCCGTCTGACACTTTCGGACTGGATGCTGTCGATTTGTGTTTGAATATTTTGAATATCCAAAGACTGCGACAGCAATTTTTGCTTCTCAATAGTCAGCTTGCGAAGCCGTTCCCGCTCTTCTTTAAGTTCTTTTTCCTGCGCCGCTACGCCGCCGCGCATTTCCTCCAAACGCCTTTTGGTTCCCGCCTGATACGCCTGCAATTTCTCGGATTTCTTCAGGGACCAATCGCTGAGCCAATCAATGACCTGACGCGCCTTCACCATAAATTGGTCATTACGGAAAAAGAATACACCATTGGCCGCCTCGGTCAAACCCTGATTGACATTTTGGAAAGCAGGATTGGCTGCCAAAGAAGCTGTATTTTTTTGCTGTGTGTCAATGACCGCTTTTAAAATTTTCCGGTCGCTGGCCAAAAATAAATAATCATTTAAAAAACAATAGGCTGGCTGCAGCTCGACTCGCAGCGGCATCGAAAAATACTTCAATCCCACTCCTTTGTAATCCTCCGACTGCAGCATGAAGGCGGAATCTTTTGTCCAAGTGGTG
Organism: uncultured Planctomycetales bacterium; assembly: GCA_964359575.1. Taxonomy (GTDB): domain Bacteria; phylum Omnitrophota; class Gorgyraeia; order Zapsychrales; family GWA2-47-8; genus 2-02-FULL-48-11. The sequence continues at coordinate 8,007 of CAYHTV010000006.1, read as the reverse complement.
ATAATATCTTCCGCTCTGGCCTGGTCGGTGATTTTGATAAAAAATGCCAATTCGGGCAGAGGGAATTCGCCGGAAAAATTAACATCCGTAAAAATCCAACCCTGTTCCCGTCCCAAAGCCGGCAAAATATCTTTTTCCACATCAAGTTTAAGAATCTTCTCCCAGTCGGCGATCATTTCTTCGGCAGATGACTCGTCTGTCCCCTGCCGCGCGCGGGCGATCTTGGCAAGTTCTTCTTTGACCTTGGCCCAATAATAACTCATGTCATAAAAATTGTTCCACTGATACGCCAAACTTTCTCGAGGGATAAAATCAAGTGTGGCGTTGTTGGTCGGCCCATACGTATAAATCTGCTGCAGCCCGGGATCCATAACTTTTTTATCCACGGCAAACATGATTTTTATGGCAATGGGATCCCCGTACGTGGTGGAAAATCCCATACTGATCAACCCTCTTAAATTTTGATTGTGCGGTTCGAGAGAACTTTTACCTCCGATAGTAGCTCCGGCAAATTTCTCCATCTCCTCATTGAATTTTGCTAATGCCGCGGCGATATTCGCATAAACTATGACTTGCGCATCTTCCAAAAATTGCGGCCGTACGCGCAAAAAATTCTTGTCCTTGGTCAAAGCCCCCCGGGCCCCCATAACCACATCAATGGAACGGCGGCTCACCTCTTCCCCCAGCCCCAAGACGAGAAAATTACGGATCTTCACATACGAGACCTTGATATTGACCCCGCTCGCAATGGGGCTTACGATGTTCGTGATTTTATAATTTTTGTATTTTACCTCTTCGGTTGTGTAGGATAATCCACTGGCCTTCAAAACGCGCGTCATAAATTCAACAAATTGGGTCTCGGCATCAAGGCGGGTAACGAGCGTAAAACTATTAACAGCTTCGGCGATGGCCTGGGGGCTAGAGGTACTGAAGGCCGTCGGATAAACGGCTAGGGCGATTTCCTTGCCAAAAAATTTTTCGAGTAAAAAATTTTGGGAGATTGAAGAAACTTGCTTTTTAAAATTTTCATATTGCGCAATCTGTTCTTTAGTCACACCGGATTTTTCCATCAGCGAGGGCACATCAATATTGCTGATATTCTGGAACAATCGACTTTTAGTGAACCCCTTAAGATTCTTAGCGACATTCTTACTGTTGATATAAACGACCGCGCCCTCCGGCAGAAGATCCTCGGCCGTCAATCCCGCTTGATGGGTCCAGAAATAAAAACCAATCCCCGCGGTAATCATAAAAACCACAACCAAACCACTGATAATCCATTTCTTCATACAACTTTCTCCTCAGCTAAGCTTAAATCGTTAAGTGCAAAAAAATCCTTCGCGTTCTGATTGAGAATTGGCAAGGCCTGTTCCTCGGAGATATTTTTTAATTGCGCGTAAGCCTTCAGGGTTCGCCACACATCCTTGGGGGTAGCGCTAAATCCAGTATTCTTTTCCCCATAGTACACCGGCGAATCTGTTTCGATCAAAGTCCGTTCGATCGGCGCGGCCGCCATCGCTTCGCGGGACTGCGGGCTGTAGGCCACGGAAGGAGAAGTTGACACGTAATACCCACTGGCTAAAATTTCCTGCAGAATATCCACTGGCCCGCTGTACCAATGGAATAAGGCCTTGGGGATGTTCATTTCCCGGGTCATCGTCAGACAATCGCGCCATGCGCCTCGACTATGGATCACGATCGGCAGATCAAATTCTTTCGCGAGCTGTAATTGCTTTTGAAAAACTTCCCGCTGTTCCTTTTTTTTCGCCTCGTCCTTACGCACCCATTTGTACCAATAATCGAGTCCGATCTCACCAATGGCAGCAGCCTCTCGCACATGCGCGCGGATAAATTCCAGCGCACCCTCGACTTCCGATGCCGCGATGTTGCCAGGATGAATTCCCAAAGCGACAAAAATTTTAGGGTGGAAGGTTTGCTGTTTAATTGTTAAATTTCGTTTGTTGGCGGCCCCATCCACCCCTACCGCGATGATGGCGGCCACACCGGTCTCATGCGCCGCTTGCAGCGCCTCTGGCAAATTTTCCAAATGATCCAAATGCGCGTGCGTGTCGATGATTTGCATAATACAGTTCTCAGCAATCAGCTCTCAGCCATCAGTTAAAATTTTTTACTGAAAGCTGAGGACTGAAAGCTTAGTCATTTTTACTTTCCAAAATAAACGTGACCGGCCCATCGTTAACCAAAGATACATCCATCATGGCACGGAATTCACCCGTTGCCACTTTAAAATTCTGCTCCCGCAGCCGCTGTACAAATCGCTCATACAATTCTTCCGCGGTTTTGGGGTCCGCGGCCTTATCAAAAGCAGGCCGGCGGCCTTTGTCACAATCCCCCACCAGCGTAAACTGCGAAACGACTAAAAATTCTCCGCTGACTTCTGTTATTGAGCGATTCATTTTGCCGTCCGCATCCTCAAAAATACGCAGCTGGCTGACCTTTTGCGCCAAATACTCAACGTCGTTATCCGAATCGCCCTTAGCCACCCCCAAAAAAATCAGCAGGCCTAAACCGATTTGCCCAATGACATTTGATCCGACTGTCACCTTCGCTTCTTTAACCCGTTGAATCACGAGACGCATAAATTTAAAAACAATTTTATATAAATATTAACAAATTATTTATGATTATAGGGGCCTGCTACACGGTGGTCAAGGAATAACATGAAGAAAAACATAAAAGAACTGGACGATTAGATGATAAAATTAATTTGTAGCCGCACTGCGATACTTTCATGACAATTTTTCCGGGGGGTGAAAAAAAATATTTTAACAATAACAATAATTAAATTATGGTACTTTAGATACATAAAAAAGATTGAATTGCTACAGCACCAGTGGGGGTACTGTAGAAGAAGCTAATGCCCTATTAGATCGAGCTATTCAAGATTACAATGATGTGAATAATTGACGGGCTACTGCCGCAAATCGTACAAGGGTGATTCTGTTCGGCCTGCCGCCTAATGTCCCACCCTCCAACAGACACACTATGAAACTCACTGATGTCCTCAATAAATACCAATTTTCTCAAGAAGTGATCACTGCCGTCACTCGCGGCGGTATCACCGATCTCTACCCTCCGCAGGCCAGTGCCATCAGCCAAGGAATCCTCGATGGCAAGAGTCTTCTCATGTCGGTGCCGACTGCCGCTGGTAAAACATTGATCGCAGAACTGTGCATGCTCAAATCCATTCTCCAGGCCGGCGGCCGCTGTCTTTACATCGCTCCTTTGAAGGCCTTGGCCAGCGAAAAATTTGAGGATTTCAAGGCAAAATATTCTTCCCTTGGGATCGAAGTCGGAATCACTATCGGAGATTTCAACGGTGAGACATCCAGCCGTTCGCTCAACCGTTACCAAATTTTAGTGGCCACGGCGGAAAAAGTGGATTCACTCTTACGCGCCAAGGCGCAATGGCTGATCAACGCGCTCAGCGTCGTTGTCATCGATGAAATCCATTTTATCAATGACGGGACACGCGGCCCCACTTTGGAAATTTTAACCGCCCGCATCAAGCAGATGAATCCGCAGGTGCAGTTTCTCGCGCTCAGCGCCACGGTCAAAAACGCCGCGGAAATGGCTGACTGGCTTCAGGCCAATTTAGTGCAGAGCAGTTGGCGGCCTATTCCACTTAAAGAAGGGGTTTATTTTAATGAGACAATCCAATTCGATAAATACGGCACGCGGCTGGTACGGGAAGAGGCCGCGGATGATTTAAGTAAGATTGTGTTAGACACCTTACGCGGCAAAGGCCAAGTTCTAATTTTCGTGAATTCCCGTCGATCCGCTCAAGCCGCAAGCCGGCAGGTGTGTCCTAGTGTCTCCTTGACGCTTAAATCAGAGGAAAAAAAAGCCCTGCAGCTTTTGGCCAAGGACATCGCTGGGCCGCCGGCCAGCGCCACCAAAATTTGCCGCAAACTCGCCGAGGTCGTCACGCATGGAGTAGCGTTTCACCACGCCGGCCTTAAACCCAACCAGAGAAAATTGATTGAAGATCATTTTAAACGCAATTTGATTAAGGTCATCTGTTCCACACCGACATTAGCCGCCGGTGTAAACCTCCCGGCCCGGCGAACGGTCATCCGGGATTGCAAGCGGTATGAAAGCGGTGTGGGCATGTCTTTTATTCCTACCTCGGAATACAAACAATGCGCGGGCCGCGCCGGCCGCCCCCAATATGACGAGTATGGCGAAGCGGTTTTGATTGCCAAATCGTTCTCCGAATCCCAGGCCCTATTTGAGCGCTACGTCCAAGCCGACCCCGAGCCGGTGATTTCCAAATTAGCCAATGAAGCCGCCCTGCGAACCCATATTTTGTCGTCGATTTCAGCCGGTTATGTGCAGGATGTCAAGGGCATGTTTGATTTCATTTCGCACACCTTTTTGGCCCACCAAAAATGCACGCCGAATTTACTCGAGTTACTAAGCCGGATATTTGAATTTCTCGAACGCGAAAAATTTATTGAAAAAAGCGGGTTTCATTTTTACGCCACCGCTTTTGGCCAATGCACCAGCCGGCTTTATATCGATCCGATTTCCAGTTTGACACTGCGCGATGGGCTAAAAAAAATTGCTGCCAAACCTTTTTCGGATATCGGCATTCTCCATTTATTGGCCTGCTGCCCTGACAGCCCACTGTTGAATGTCGGCAAAAATGATTTTGAGGAAGTCGAGGCCTTTGCCTCGCATCATACGGAGGAATTTATCCTTAACCCCCGTAGTGACGCGCTTCTTGAAGATCTTAACTTTTATTTAGCAACGATCAAAACCAGTTGGATGTTATCAACCTGGATCGAAGAGGAGAAGGAAGAAACGATCTGCGATCAATTCGGCATCGGGCCGGGGGACGTTTACCGCCACACCGAATCCGCGCAGTGGCTGCTCTACGCAGCCGGTGTCATTGCAAATCTTTTTCAATTGGGACGAGTGTCATATTCTTTAGAAAATTTACGGCGGCGGATTTCATACGGAATCAAAGAGGAACTGCTGGAATTAGCCCAGCTGCGCGGCGTGGGACGAGTGCGCAGCCGGAATCTTTACAATAAAGGATTTAAAAATTTCGCTGATTTGAAGAAATCTTCCGTCGAGAGTATCAGTCAAATCCCGCAAATCGGCAAGGCCCTCGCCAAAGAAATTATAGATCAGGTCTCCCTTCCTCTCATGCGCAAGAAACGCGCGGCCATTTTTCTGCCCCGCGTGTGATTTTGTGTCAAGGGACGACCCTCCGGGTCGCCACTTGCCCGTGGTCATGCCACAGGCAAGTACGGCAATACTCCCACGGGCTGAAGCCCGTGGCATGTATTGCGCGTCAAATCCCCTTCTCATCAAAACTACCGTCAATTTAAATACTGCGCTGACTTTAATTTCCGCCCTAAATGAAAAACCAAAAAATTGTTGAGGACATACTTCAATTCTTTCTTAAGATGCGTCGAGAATGTTAAACGCAGGCTATGGGTCCAATTGTTTTTTTCCGCGTGCAGTATGGATGCCACCGTGCCGGAAGAGAGAATCGCAGCCGCATGGTCAGATAAAGGGCAGGCGAGGCAGACCAAACCACCGAGATGTGTGCTGAATTTGGCGCGGCCGGCAATTTTCTTATGGCATTTGAGGCAAGAATCCAGATGCGGTTTAAAACCGGAAAGAGAAAGAATTTTAATCTGAAAGATATAAACGAGCTTATCAATGTCCGTAATTTCCCCCAAACTTTGTAAATATTCAAGCATCAACTGGTACACATCCAAATTTTGCTCCTCCACAGGCATAATGCTGTTGACCAGTTCCAGCATATAACTAGCCGCTAAGCTTCTTCTTAAGTCCCGCCGGACTGGAAAAAAATAATTGCGCAGATCGCACTGACTGACCAAATGCAAATCCGAATTACGGTATTGGTAATAGACAATATCATTCACGGAGAATGTGTCAACGTTGCTGCCGAATTTTTTGTGATCCTTGCGGATCCCTTTCAGAATGCCTTTGACCTTACCATAATCCTTAGTGAAAAAGGTCGCGATCCGGCTGGTCTCGCGGAAATCCATGGTCTTTAGCACAATGGCTTCAGTTTTAAGGATCATAGCTACGGGGGATAAAAGGTTGAAGATGCCGCATGAGTTTTTTTTCTGCCGCGCGCATTTTTGTCGTGTCTTGCGGCGCATGATCATCATAGCCGAGTAAGTGCAAAATCCCATGGACAATGTAAAGAATGATTTCGTAACGCATTGATGTCTTATAAACCCTGGCTTGCCTATGGGCAGTGGAAACGGAAATAATAATATCCCCTCTTAAGAAGCCGCGCGAATTCTCTTCCCTGGCATCCCGCAAGTCGAATGCTAAGACATCCGTCGCATAACTTCGGCCTAAAAATTCTTGGTTTAATTTTCTAATCGTATGATCCGTGACAAAAGCCAGGGACAGAGCTCCCCGCTTAACCCCTTCATAGAGCAGGATTTTTCTTGTAATTGTCAGGATTTCGGCGGGACGCAGAGGAACTTCCTTCTGCTGATTTGTGATTAGAATTTCCATTTTCACTCTTCTTTTCAGGATATTTGATACGGCTGTGGTACATCGCGCTTAAAACCCGGGTGAAGGTCGTTGAAATACGTTCAATTTCTTTTAAGGTTAAATTGCATTCATCCAGCTGGCCATCGATAAATTTATTATTGATCACCCTGCGGACCACGTCGCCGATTTTGACGGGGTTAGGCTCCTCGATCGACCGCGTGGCGCCTTCGACGGAATCAGCCAGCATCACGATTGCGGTTTCACGATTTTGCGGTTTGGGACCGGGATAACGGAAGTTCTCCTCCTTAACGGATTCCTGATCCTTAGCCTCTTCCAATGCTTTCTGATAAAAATAATGTATCAGGCCCGTTCCATGATGCTGCGGGATAAAATCCAGTATCATCGGATTAAGTTTATATTTTTTCCCCAGATCGATGCCCTCCTTGACATGATTTAAAATCACCAGCCGGCTCATGGTGGGCTCAATGTCATCGTGTCTATTGCCGCCGGCTAGCTGATTCTCCGTGAAATACTGCGGCTTTACCATTTTCCCGATATCATGATAATACGCACCCACGCGCGTTAAAAGCGCATTGACCCCAATCTCTCCGGCCGCCGTTTCCGCCAAGTTACTCACAATCAAACTATGGTGATATGTTCCAGGCGCCTCTAAAACCATTCGCTTCAATAAAGGATGATTAAAATCCGACAATTCCAGAAGACTAAAATTGGTCAAAACCCCAAAAAGTGATTCGAATATCCGGGAAGTAGCCATGACAACAAAGGTGGCAATAAAACCGTTCACAATAAGTGGGCGCAGATTATTCAATACGAAATCTTTAGAAAATATCAAACTGCCATCTGGATTCCATAGAATAATTCCTATACCCTGAATGAGTCCCACATATAATCCGGCGCTGATCACCTGGCCGCGGGTCCGGGCCTCACGGACCGAATATGCCGCCGTAAGGCTGCCGATAAAAAAAATAAGAGTGAGACCCATATCCCCGCCCAAAATTAAACCAACAAAAATGCTGCTTAAAAAAGACATCAAAAAAACCAATTGTAAGTCATTATACAAAAGCATGGTAAGCATCCCAATACTTGCTACCGGGATGTAATAGCGGGGGATATCGGTATAATTGATAATCGCGTAGCTGCTAAAAATAATAAGCGTTAACAGTAACCCTAAGTTCAGAAAAAGCCGGCGGCTGGCCTTTTTAAAAAGAAAAAGGTGAAAGCCCACAAACAGAAGCAGCAGCGGAATAAAAAACGAAAAATGCACCACCTGACAAAAAATACCTAACAGGAGAATAATGCTGATAACGACCATCGCACTGGTTAACGCGACCGTCTCTTTGAGAATCTTATGCATATATTTTTCCCGATAATATGGGCCTTTGTACAACTAAAGAAAAATATTTGGATTTATCATTGAGGAGACAAAGGCCAATATTGACCACCTCAATTCTTTTGGTTCTACAAAGGTCAATA
>CAYHTV010000005.1:0-38572 GCA_964359575.1 uncultured Planctomycetales bacterium | reverse complement strand
AGAGGAGTTTTTAGCAGCTAGGAAAGTTTTATACTTTCCTATGCTGTAAAAAATTCTTTGATCGCTTTGATAATCTTTTTAAAATCCGCGTCGTTTAATTCCGGATATATCGGCAACGATAAAATTTCTTTGGCCGCTTTCTCGGTCTCCGACAAGTCACTGTGTTTGAGTCGCGCGTAAGCCGGCTGCTGATGGATCGGCACCGGATAATGAATCAGCACGCTCACCTTGCATTCCTTCACAAAAGACAGCAAGGCATTGCGCTCTTCGGTACGCACCACGTACAGATGATAAACAGATGTGCAACCTTCTCGCTGACGCGGCAATCTTAAAGGCAAATCTTTTAATTCTTTGGTATATTTTTTGGCTAATCGTGTCCGCCTCGCATTGTCTTTATTCAAATGTTTTAATTTAACCCGTAGGACCGCTGCCTGAATTTCATCGAGCCGCGAGTTCCATCCGCAGACATGGCTCACATACCGCTCGGCCCAACCGTATTCTCGAAGCAATCTGGCTTGTCTGGCCAATTCCGGGTTGCTGGTGACAACTATCCCGCCGTCACCGATCGCCCCTAAATTCTTTGTCGGATAAAAACTGAAGCATCCCATATGGCCCAGCGAGCCGACTTTCTTTCCTTTATATAAAGCCCCATGCGCCTGCGCGCAGTCTTCAATCACTTTAAGTTTATTGGTCTTGGCGACCTCTAAAATGGCATCCATCTCCGCGGGATGACCATAAAGATGCACGGGAATAATGGCTTTCGTACGCTCCGTGACGGCCGCTTGAATTTTTTTGGGATTGATCGTATAAAATTCCGGTTCAATATCAATAAAAACCGGCTTCGCCCCTGTCAATTCAATCGCCGCCACAGTCGCCACCGCCGTATGCGAAACCGTAATCACTTCATCACCCCAGCCGATCCCACAGGCGGCAAGCGCCAAATGCAGCGCCTCGGTGCCACTCCCCACACCAACGGCGGCTTTAACTCCAATATATTTCGCAAATTCCTCTTCAAAAGCGTGGACTTCCTTACCTAATATATACCCACCTTCATCAAGAACCCGCTGAATCGCCTTACGAATTGGAATTCTATATGAAAGATACTGTTTTTTTGGATCACTGCACAAAATCATATTACGCTATTGCCCTTTTGATAATAATTTATCAACGATTTCCTTTGCTACTAACTCATAACCTTTTTTATTACAATGCCCACCTATTTTGGGATCATAATAATTAGTGGCAAAGAAATCTCGCGGATTATCAAATTCAGCAAATACTTTAACCATATCAACGACCGGAATATTCATTTGATCACATAACGAAATTACCATTTGATATTCATAATCCGGCCATTTTTCAGAGGCGTAATATCTACTATCGGGTAAATATACCACTGAGAAATTGCCCCCGTATTCTTTAGTAGCCGATTGATAATATTTGAATAATCTTTCCACCGTTCCTTCTGCTCCTGATCCCCAAATCGAAAATCCTTCATTCCTTTCGGAATATATTTCAATAAAATTTCTATTTAAAAACAATCTCAACTTACTACTCTCATAAAATTCTTTAAGAGAAAAACTGGTTTTATTCGCTTCAACATCTTTTTCAACATATTCAAGAAGCTTTCTCAGCAACTCTCCTTCAACAAATTCCCGTATATCTTGATCTTTTAAATAATTTTTTGAATAAATATCCTGAAGAGTGAAATTCTCCCAATAATGTTTTAGACGTTCGTCCGTAAGTTCACGAATGGCTCTCGACAGCCCTACCCCTTCAATGAAAACCAGAACCACATTTTTCGGCTTTTTCCTTAAACCATATTCCATAAATATCGCCATTTGTGTGATCAATCCTGAGCTTCCGATACCAGTGTTGTACACCGTAAGGTTCGTTTTCTTTCTGATCTGATCAGCAATCGTGTAACCATCAGGGACACTGCTCCCCTGAGTGAATGAATCTCCCAATAAAAAAACATCAAAACTCGCAGAACTTTCATATAAACCGGCTGGATTTCGGAAACCATTAGAGTCTGAAATGTATACAAGAAGACCATCGTCTTCCTCATATTCAACAATATGTGCGTTACCCATATTACTAAGATACAAATCAGTGTTATACGTATCGCTAAATTTTCTCAAGGAACCAGGAGCAACAAAAAGCGTCGCATTCAACTTTTTTTCCTTCAAAGCAATTAATGCTTTGAGTCTATTTGAATTTAATCGCGTAGTGGCAATTTCATCTCTTTTCATTATTGGGGGAAAATTAATTTCCCTAAAAAATATTTCCACCATCAATAATACAAATGCAATCGAGCTCCCTATCGCAATAAATTGAAAGAACAAATATCGCGCGCGAATAGCCTTTTTTGAAGCATAAATGAATAAAGGAAAACAAAATAATAAAAGAAAAAGATACAATGAAAGAATTATTGGACCAATGGCGACCTGTTTAACACAACGATGAACAAGATATCCAGTGGAAGTTAAAACTATCACTAGACTAACGCCTAAATAAAAGAACATTTCTTTCTTGTTTATTTTATCCATTTAGACTCCTACACAGTTGACACTCTTTAAAATTAAGAATATCGGATTCGATCAGCGCACAAAATCATACTTCAGCACTTGTACTCTGGGAACATAGACAATCCATTTGCCACCTGATTTCATAAAATCTTCTTCTTTCGCCATAATTTCTTTCGAATGGTTGTAAGCAAATAAAAGGGCGTACTCGGGATATTTTTTCTTAAACTCCTCATACGCCTTGACCGGAATATGGGCACCGGGGCTGAATTTCCCCTGCTTAATCGGTGTTGTATCACTGATAAATTCAATATGCTCAGATGTTATACCGCAGTAATTGACAATCGTTGTGCTTTTTGAAGTCGCGGCGTAACCCACAATCCGATGCCCCTGTTTGCGGATCTTATTGAGCAGTTCCATCAGTTCATCCCGGGAGCGTTCACAATTTTTTCGGAATTGTTCATATGTTTCAGCTCTGTGCAGTCCCATGCTCTTTTCTTTTTCCAATTGGCGGTAGACCATATCGGAAATTTTTCTCATCCCTTGATGCGCAATCACATACCGCATCGACCCGCCGTGGGTTTCATGGGGATCGATATCCACAATTTCCATCCCATACTGTTCAAAGAGATATTGGATCGAGGAGACGGAAAATAAAAATACATGTTCATCATAAATCTGATCGTAGGTTGTTTGTTCAATCACATCACCGAGATATGGGTCCTCAAACATCACAATACCTGTGGGCTTCACTAAAATTTTCATCCCTTCAATAATCGAGTGTATATAAGGGATATGACACATAACGTTCGCGCCTAAAAAGGCATCGGCCTGTCCGTATTCCTTCACAATGTCCCGCGCGCACTGGGCATCAAAGAACCGTGAAACGGTATTGACCCCGCTCTCTCTGGCTTTTTGGGCCACATTGGCCGACGGTTCGATCCCCAAATGGCGGATCTTGGCATTCACAAAATGTTTCATCATGATCCCGTCGTTGCTGCCGATCTCAACGACAAAAGGATCGGCACTGGCCAGAAAATCTTTTTTCACATGTTCGGCAAATTCTCCAAAGTGGATCGCCATCCCTTTCGAGGTCCCGGAAAAAAATGCATAATGCTCGTTAAACATCTTTTCGCGGTCCGGCTGGTCGATCAGCTGAAACATGCCGCACTTCGTACACGACGCTACTTTCATTTCAAAAAAATACTCACGGCCAAAATATTCCTGCGACAAGAATCCATTGGCAATAGGCATTTTTCCGAACGACATAAAGGCCTCGATCGATGTTTCACAGATTCGGCAGTTCATTGACGACTCCTATTCCTTGCAATTCGGCGGCCTTCAAAAATTTTCCGTCGCGAATTGTTACTAAATGTTCAAAGGTCCCCTCCTCAACCACAGAACCCTGATCTAAAACATAAATATAATCAGCCTTGCGGATCGTCGACAATCGATGCGCGATAACCACCAGTGTCGTTTCCTTGGCGACGTCTTCAATGGATCTTTGGATCAAAAGTTCGGACTGACTGTCCAGCGAACTGGTCGCTTCATCAAGGATCAGCAATTCCGGTTTGCGCAGCATGGCCCGCGCCAAGGCGATCCTCTGGCGCTGCCCACCGGATAAACGGACCCCATGCTCGCCCACAATCGTGTTAAATTTTTCCGGGAAGCGTTGAATAAATTCCGCGGCGTTGGCCATAGCGCACACCTTGGCGATCTCTTCATCCGTGGCCGCTTCGTTACTCCACAACAAATTTTCTTTAATCGACATGTTAAATAAAAACGCGTCCTGCGGCACATAACCGATCTTCCGCCGCCAGGAATTAATATCCAATTGACTAAAAGGAATTCCATCGATACGATGCTCCCCTTCTTTAACTTGATAAAACCCCATCAAGATATCGATCAGAGTTGTTTTACCGGCGCCGGAACGGCCGACAATAGCGACCATTTTTCCCTTCGGGATCATGACCTGGATATTTTTCAAAACATCCTTTTGAGTCGGATAAGAAAACGAAACATTTTCTAAGCTAATGGCCGTTTTTAACTTTTCGAACTCTCGTTCGCCCGATGGCTGCTTCATCTGCCCCGCTTCCTCTTTGAGCTGATAAATCTGCTCCAGAGCCGGCGCCATATTCAAGATCGCATGCCGCTGTTGAATCACGCTCATCGCGTACTGAATGCTGGTGCGAAACGCATACAGCATGATCAAAAGCTCCGAAACATCCATTTTGTAAACATACAGTCCCAAATAAACCACGAATAAAATAATCACCATGCCGACCGGCTCGAACGCCAAAGGAAGCGCGGTGCGTATCATAATAAACTGGATCGCTGTCTTCACGTACGCCGGGATGACCTGTGAAAATTTTCGAATACTGATATGCTGATTGCCGAATCCCAACACCAGTTTCGCCGCGTTAAAAGTCTCCAGGATCGCCCCCTGAAAATCATTAGAGGCCGCGGTATGGACTTTACCGATCTTATAGGTTGTTCGTCCGAGCAGATAAAACGGCAGTAAACCAACCCCGATCAAACCTAAAACGATCAGTGTCAATTTCCATGATAAAAAAAAACCGACGGTCAGATAAAAAAAGATATTGAGCAGCAATGAAAACATCTCAACGAACGCCTCAAAGGAGAGCCCTACCTTTTCGGTCTCGCGCACAATCGTATTCCCTAAAACTCCATACTTTTTCGAAACAAAAAACTGCCAGCTTGACATCAAAAAAGATTTGTACTCATCAAAAATGATATTTTTTATGAGACGAAAATGGATTTTCGTAACAATAAACTTAGCTAAGGCGGCAATGGTGTTGCGTATGAACACCAAGCCAATAAAAAAAACTGCAACTGACATAAATGTCGAAGGAATTCCAATCTGCTTAAAATAATTCAAAATTTTGATCGTGGCGTTACTGGCCCTACTTAGATCCGGGTAAATCAACATGTCAATAATCGGCGCAATCCCGATGATCGAGGATGCCTGCAGAAAACTTGCAATTGTAATCATTATTACAGCGAGAAAAAAAGAAAACTTATTTTCTCTCACAGTTTTGCTAATGATTTTTTTAAATGTCATTTTAGTTTCTCGCTCAATTAAGCAGTGCAGCAACATCTTGTCGCATCTTTTTACCTCTTTGAGCGTCATCCTGCTTAACGAATTTACGATAAAATAACTTTAAATTGGAACGCTGTATAAGCTTTCCAATCCCAATGGGTGTTTGAGCATATAATTTTACCTGGTTGGCGATATGCCGCTTTTGGTCTTCATCATGGAAGAAACAAAATTTGACCGGATCTGACAACCTAGGAAAATCATTCGGATTTATCCGAAAATTGGCCTGACTTACCGCAATAAAATCATAATGAAAATTTTTTGTAAATACAGATGCTGTATCTGTGATTGAGTTTCTTTTTCTCAGAATAATAAATTGATTCAACTCATCTAAATATTCCTGAACCGCATCCGTTAGAATGCCCTTATTTTTTAACGTTTCTGCAATTGATACAAACAATAAACGACAAATATCCTCAAATTCCGCAAATAACAACGCCCGATGAAGCAGCAATTCATTGGTCCCGAGCTCACCACCGATATATTTCTCCAGAACTTGCGGAGTCAGAACATAATTTTGGGCTCCCTCGAAGCTGTCGTACAAATCCTTTGACGTATGGACAATAAATTCGGCAATGATTTCATTGATACGGACTGAGTACAACTCTGGATGTTGTTTTACATAAAGCAGACATTCAAAAGGCGAAACCCCTAAAGCACGCACCAAAGCAAAGGCTTCCTCAAAAACAGCATTATTGTGAAATGTCTCAACCAATAAATTCATAATTCGGCAGTCAATATAGTCTTCCATCGATAGAGTTTTATTTCCAACGATAATTTCTTCAATCTCCGCAACCGGGTGCTTTTCGCCAAAAAATTCATAGATGCCAATGCACCCTGGTATCGTACGATATTTTGTAATCAGACCATAATTCTTCCGCGTTTGTTGCGTTGCCATGTCGGTTCCTCGAAGAAGCATAGCCTGAAACATTCTCATACTATTGACATTATTTTCAATGCCGAAACGCAGGGATTGAAAATGCTTCTCTTTCGTATCCCCTGGCATTCCTAAAATAATTTCGGAATGAGTTTTGCTATTTTTTAAACTGTTGCCAAAATCAATGAGCTCCTGATAGGCCTGGGAAGAAATATTGCTTCGTTTAATCGCTTTTAATACATCCGGATCAGTTGACTGGATCGATGCCCCTAGCGTCCACGACCCACCAAGAATCTTGGCAGCTTCAATGGTGCGATGCGGCTGGTTTTTTCCTGCTGATGCTGACAAAAGAATAGGGTAGTGATATTTCTTCTGAATCTCTGCAACAGCCCGTGCCGTATCCAAATCTTCCTTATACATAGCAAAGTTTAGATCTGTAATAATTAATTCGTCCATGCTCTTTACACGCGATGCAATGTATTCCAATTCGGCATTAATACGCCCTTGTTCAAATCGATGCACCTTGTTTTTTACAACCATCCCATCCGCACAAAATGTACAGGAAAATGGACATCCTCGCGTTGTTTCAATCATAGGAACAAGGGGATATTCAAAGAATTTGTCCATTACCCCTGTTAAATAAGGCGAAGGAATAACATTAACATCTGCTATGCGCTCAATAGGCCCTGAAATAACTTTTCCGTTGTAAACATAGGTTGTGTTGTTGGCCGACCGGCCATCAGCTTTAAACCGCTGCACATCGAAATTCATACCTTTCAATTGCCCCGTAAGGTTGACAAATCCCATTTCTCCTTCGAGCTCAATATAAAAATCAATGGCAGGATGTGTACTTAAGAATTTATATTTTTCGTCGTTAACAATGGGGAAATTGGGACCGCCAAAAACAGTAACGGTTTTCGGGTTGCGTTCTTTGACGAGGGTGGCCATTTTATAAGCTAATTCGAAATTCCAGCTATAATTTGAAAAACAAAGCATAACGGGAAAATTTTTACAGAGGACTTTTTCAAGATCATGTGGGAACTTGAATAACTGAAAATCAAATTCGTTATTAAAATTATGCTTCGCATAACTTAAGACAAAGCTTATGCCCAATGGAAAAGTTGCTGCACTTATTCCCTGTGCGGTGTGAGTTAAATCAGCAAAATAGATTTTTTCTTTGCTCATATGCTTATTCAAGCAAGGCGATATTCTTTCTTAAAAAATCTGTGCCAATTCTCGATTGAAAACTGATACCTCTATGTCCCGCTGGAAAAATGCTCCGGTAGCGCTTTTGCAAATCATCTTCTTCGGGTGTTGTAGTCCATGTTTTATCTAACCGCGCGTTCATTTCTTTCACTAAATCTATTATTTCTTCTGGTGAATTTTCTATAACTTCAAGTCCTGCTTTAACATAGAGGTCTTTATGATACCATGTATCCGCACCACATTGAATAATTTCCCTATATGTTAAAAATCGTTTCTTATTCCCATCCCATAGTTTCTTATGGATAACAATGTCATCCTTTCGCCAGCCCACTAGCCCTGCTGGAGGAGAGCTATTACTGTAGGCAACAGGGATATTAAACATCCAGGCAACGCTATGTAAGCCGCCTTCCGTGGCAATAAAAAATTTGCATTTTGAAATACAATAAATATCCCCGAATTCACTACGAAATCTATTCGCATAATCAATAATTTTATTATTTTTACTAATAAATGGTTTCTCCACAACATATCCCATTCTAAGAACATACAACCCATTAGAAGCTAAACATTCAGATGCAGGCAAAAAATTTTCTACACTGCAATTACGATAATCATGGTAATCCCATTCTTGGGGTGAGCGATAATTATGAACCGTATTCAAATAAGCTTTATCGCGAATATGAAGGCAAACAAAGGCTGCGTTATCTTTAATCTGCATCTCTTTCAACAGCTTCTTTCCTTTTGATTCCTCATCTTCGGTATAGAAAAGCTGAGGAGGGATTGTATCAAGCACCTCTTGATAGCGGTTCACGTAAGGCAGTTCCAGCCATAAAGATGACTTTCTTGTCATGGATTGAATGAGTCCGACCATCAAAGATATTAAATCATTATCGATCAAACATAATCGTCTCTGAAACATCCGATGCAGCTCTTTGTTGGCCGTTTTACTACTAATGATTATTAAAAATTTCCGTGAATCATATTCCCCGTTTTTTTGCTTGCGTAAATACAGTTCAGCATGAATATAATGGCCAATTCGCTCAAAACCTCCTATCGCAACACGTAAATTGAACACCGGCTGAAATATTCTCAGAAGAAAGAACAGAATAAAACCCGGCGCCAAAAGAATAACCTTTAAAATCTTAGCGGAAATTTTTTCGAATAACTTTTTTAATTTTAATAGCTGAGGCATTTACATGGTATTTATATCAATCTTATTATCAGTCTGCATGAAGGCCTAACGTGTCACTTTGATATTGTTTAATTGAGCCAGTTTTCGAGCTAAAGACTCATGCCATTGTAAAGATACACCGCCATCAACAACAATATTTTGGCCGGTTATAAATGAAGATTTTGGACTACACAGAAAAGATACGAGCTGAGCTATATCCTGTGATGTCCCCATCCTACCCAAAGGCACTATACTCTGATACAAATCGACAAGCTTCTGATTATTTTGATAAAACTTTTTTGATTCCTCTTTTATGATCGTCGCTGGTGATATCATATTGACTCGAATTCCTCTTGGCCCAAGCATAACTGCGTAATAGCGTCCCAATTGTACCAAACCAGCTTTCCCAATGTGATAGCTTGCGGGCTGTTCGTTAGCGACGTATTGCGACGCAATCGAACTGATAATGACAATGGCCCCCCCTTTACTTTTATGAAAATTCTCTTTCACGCATTCAATGATGCTTTTTGTCGCTGTTAAACTGACCTCAAGTTCTCCGTTCCACGGATCAGATTCACCTCTGAATCTCTGAGAAAAAATAAGGTTATTTATTTTTCCATTCTGACGAATAATTTCTTGAAAAACACCAGTGATCTTATCCTGATGAGCTACATCAAGCATCCAAAAATACGCATTGGGTATTTTTTTATCTTCCGGTTTAAACCCCCGACGGCCAACAATGGAAACACCATGACCCTGATTGCTGAATTTTTTGGCTAATTCTCTTCCTATCCCACGAGTACCGCCAACAATAACACTATGCTGTTTCATCATGAGACCTCGTTGGTATCAGGTCCATTTTCTTTCACGTGAGGACCTTTTCCAAATCTCCATGTTATTAACCGATCCAGCCGGTTATAATATGTCAACAAAGGAGAGCTTCTTACAAGAACATCTCCCTTAATTTTATTTTCTGTAAAATCATAACGCATCCAATCATTACAATTCTTACAAAAAGGAACCTTATCAAATTGGCCGGTTTCATGATAATAACGAGCCTTCTCCATTTCTTTTCCGTGCCAAACATCTTTTATGCTTGTCTGAAAAACATTCCCAACATTTGTGATACCGTGCCCATCCCAACAGCAAAGAGGAGTATTACCATTGTTATGAATCAGCAGAGTATTATACAAAATAGAACAAGGCTTTCGTCCTTGTTGTAATCGCTCTTTTACCATTTCTTGAGGGATATACGCTTCGGCCACGCGCACGGCATCGACATGCTGGATCCAATAATTAACAAAGTCATCCTTTTCGTGCCTGTTTATTTCCTCAACAACAAATGAAACACCAATACGCGTATGCCTTGTTTCCCCTCGTGCTTTTAATAAATGAAATACAGCTTCGTGAATTTTTTCCAATTTAGAAGTTGAGCGGACATGGTTTAATGTTTCTCTTGTGGTGGCATCTATACTGATAAAAATACAATCAATTTTCAAATCAATGATGTGTTTGGCATATTCTTCTGTCATTAAAAGACCATTCGTATTAAGATTCACCGTTAATCCCCTGCCCTTCATCGCTTTCAAATAATCCCAAAAATCTTTCTGCAAAAATGGTTCTGAATAGCCGTTTCCAGCAACGACAACATCCTTGCCTTTAAGCTCATCAAAAAGCCTGCAGGCTTCCTGAAGATTCATATTCCCACGAATAAGAGTCTGTGCTTCCTTGCTGCTTCCGTGGACAGGACATTTAGGACAGCGAAGATTACAAAAACCTTCAGAAAAGCCAAAGCTTAAACTTTTCGGATATTCTGGGACAGGTATTTTTTGCAATGTTTTCATCTGCATGCAATTCTATTGAACTGCGTTCTGGTTAAACTGAGCACCAGATACTATTTCTAACTTGGGAAAAAATAATATAAACTGTCCACCTTCATTTAAAAATTTTTCATGTCGTTTTATAATCGGCTCATTATAGCGCCATGCCAAAATCAATACATAATCCGGATTGCGCTTGTAAATTTCATCGCTTGAGACAACTAGGAGGTGATGGCCCGGAGTATACAGGTTATAGCGTGCTGGATTATCATCAAGGATGTAATCCAATTTATTCGCCAGATCGAATAAATATAATAATGTTGTTACTCCAACGGATGCACCATATCCTGCAACCGTCTTCCCCTGAGATTTAATATTATTTAGCAATGCTGACAGTTGAATTTTCCACTCTTCGACTTCCTTTGAAATTTTTTTATAAATAGATGGAAAACCTACCTCCATTCTCTTTTCTTCCTGGATCATTTGCTGTACCAGAGGAGAAATGGTTCTTTTTCCTCCTTTTAATTGAGCAATGGCCCGAAAGGATCCTCCCTTTGTTGAAATATGTTGAGCATAAATTAATTCCATTCCCTGTTCACAGAAAAATTTATCCATAGACGAAACTGTAAAGTAAGACAAATGCTCATGATAAATCGTATCAATGAGCTTTCCTTGTATGAAGTCAACCATATACCCTGTTTCAAAGACAAAACACCCATTCGCAGAAAGCAGAGTACGAATCCCCTGGATAAAAGAGGACAAATCATCAATATTAGCAATGACATTGTTAGCCGTAATAATCGCGGGGGGCCCGTGCTGTTTATAAATTTTACGAGCCAATTCCCCACAAAAATAATCATTTAATGTCTCAATACCGGCGGCATTGGCTGACTTTGATGCCTCAGGAGCTGGATCAATACCCAAAACTCTCATTCCTTGACGCTTAAAAGCTTTCAGTAATGTCCCATCATTGCTTCCAATATCTATGACCAAGGATCCTTGTTCAGGTTTCAGATAGTCCAAAACTTCTTTGGCATAACGATTAAAATGCTCCGCCAAACCTAAAGAAATTGACGTCTGATAAATATAATTGCTATAGAGTATTTTGGGATTAACCACATCCAATAATTGGGCGCAACCGCAAGAAGCGCACAGAAATAACTCTAAAGGAAATCTTTCCTGTTTTTGATGAACTTTCTCAACAGGCACATAGGAATCACCAACCGGAGTTGGAACAAATTTTAGAATAAGCTCTAAATCACTGGAATGACATAATCGGCAATCAGAACGCCGCACACAAGAAGATTGGTGATCTTTGTGCTCTTCCCCTTTTAATTTTTGGATAAAAATTTCTATGACCTCCTCGATACTTGTAAAAACCATTCCTGTCTGTTTTATCAACTTCTCTACATTTAAATAAGATCGTGGCGGTCTTTTCTCTAGCAAATTTAATTTACTTTGAGGCAAAGCCACAATCTCAGTTTTTTTTCCTAATTTTTTGAAAAACTTTTCAGCTAAGGCTACGCGAGTCACTGAATCTGGGTTAGCCACATGATATGTTCCCGAACAATTTTTTTCACATAAATCAACTAAGGCCTTGCCCACATCATCCACATGGGTCGGTCCGAACTCTTGATCTTCAATGCAATAGATCGGCTGAAGTTTTTCCGCAAGACGATACCATTCGGTGAATATGTGGTTTGAAGAAGGATCATCTCCAATCACTTTATCTAATCTGACAATTAAACTATTGGGACAGTTCTTAATAATAAATTTTTCGATATCCCACTTTTGATGCGCATACACCGATAATGGCGAAGGCTGATCATCTTCTTTATAATTTCCTTTTTTCCCATCAAATACAGCCGATGTGGAAATATAAACAGGTTTTACTCCTAAACGGATCAAATCCTCAATCAGCAAAATCGTATTTGTCACATTAACTTTATGACTTAAATCCTTTTCGCGAAAACATCGGTCAGTATCTGTAAAACCAGCAAATATAATGGCAAATTTGGGCTCATGGCTGTGAAAAAAAGTGGGTTCTATAACTTTTTCTATTCGATCCTCGGCTAAATTGAATGGAATGAGCTCAGAATAAGAAGACGAATATTGCGTCCCGAGGGTTTTATAGCCCTGTGATTTCAAATAAGCATACGTGGATCGGCCAAGAAACCCAGAGGCACCTAATACTAAAAATTTCATTGAAAAATTTCCTTTGATTTCTTAAGTTGATCCATGAAAATCTTAACCGTTGATACATCTTTTTCTTCCGGAGCCCAAGGAGCAAAAACCGTGTCTGTTCGAACAAAGGGCCCTTGGGTTGTCTCATGAAAAACAATAAAGTCACTGTTTATGATTAAGGTATGGTAGACAGGACCATCCATTCTAAAATAAAATTGTTTTCCGGATGAATAATCCCCCATTTCTACCACCTGACGCAATTGGCCATTGTCATCAAACAACAGAACATCGACGCTGCCTTCAATCAAATGGAAGGATTCACTCTTATGCAAATGTTTATGCGCTCTGACATAGGTTTCTTTAGTATGGATAATAAGCATTTCATGGACAGTATCTTCCACACTTCTATGCGAACAAAGCCGGATTCTTTTGCGCGGGTTGACCATAGCCATTTTTTTGAGAGAAGCAATATCCTGACGAGAAATATTGGTAATTTCTTCCTTGGTATACCATACTTCTTCATTAAACTTTTTAATTTGCATACCCTATTTCTTTCTTGTTGAATCTTAAAATCTCTAAAGCACATGAACTTCCCCCAAAGATAGAAGCAAATTCTCCTCCCCGCTTAACGAATGATTGGTTATTAGCTATAACTTTTTTCTCACTGAGAGGATTAAGACTCAATAAACACAGCTTGATATTTTCTTCGATTAAAACCTGAGATCCTTTGATTTCCAATTTTGATCCAGGCATAAACAATCCTTGCTTTTGAGGGTGATCATCAACAAAGCATTCAATATAATCTTTAAGCTCTAAAATATTAACAAAAGTGCAGGCTAAATGGCCTGCTCCGAAAAGGGCGATCTTCCCATTCTGCTTTGTATATTCTTTAAAGAATTTCTGTAGTTTTTCTTTATAATCTCGGAAATTTTTCGCAAAATTTTTTACACGCAGGATTTCGGACTGCAAGATTTCATCCGGCAGAGATTCTGGTTGAATATTTTTATCTGGCTGAACAATAGCAATAAGAGAATTTTCAAAGGGGTAAGGATAATTCTTGCACCATTTCAAATATAATTGATTATGGGAAAAACAATTGTTAAACGTTGCCGGCGTAAAATAAAGCGTGTGCTCTTCCCAAATCGTTGTGTAATCACATATTTCGAGGGCCTGCGTACAATCCGGCACCTCAAAAACAATGTAACCATTGGATTTAATTAAACCCTTTAAAACTTCCAAGAATTGTTGAGGGACATGGGCATGCTCCAGGATATGACGGACTATCAAGATATCTGATCTGCCTCTGCGGTCAATGATCTTGCTTAGATTTTTAACTGCTAAATAAGCCTGAATAGTTTCGATACCAATACCAGACTGTTCTATCCCCAAATCTTCTCTGGGATCGATGCGCCAGGTATTTTTAAACCCTTTTTTATTAAAACGCTGTAAGGTTGTATCATCTTTAAAACTAATGCCGCCAATCTTAACATCATAATTTAAACCAGATAAGGCAATGATATTCTCGACCAAATCATCCAGGTGGGCCTCCGGTTCATTATAAGTAATCCAATCAAAACGCGGAGCAAGCTCGTGGGCAGGCACAGGGTCATTGATCTGAACCAAGCCCGTCACCTCACAAAGATTCAGCTTCATTGGATAAAGATATTCATTTGTCCGGGGATCATGCAGGAATCGATTGGAAACCGGTTGGCGACCCAGATCCAACAGCTCTACAACCGACTCTGTTCGGACAAAACGATCCGCTGTCATTTTTTTACTATCGAACATTATTTAATTCCTTGAAAATAATTTGTTTTCGATCATAACGCTCATATGGTTCAAGTAAATGCTGCCAAGAAGATTTCGCTTCATCTCTCCTGATAACATATTGCGTGGCATAAAAAATAGGAAAAAATTCGTCTAAACGAGCTTGATTATCAACGGATATATCCTCCCTGGCAAAATGTACTTCATAACCCTCATCAAGAACATACTTCAAGAATTTGTAATCGAAGTGTCCACCATAAAAAAATTGGCGTAAAGTAAAAAAAATGATGCCATTGATGTTCGTTTGTTTTTCATCCATCTTAGCTTTAATCACGCCATGGGAAGGAAGGGTTTTAAAATCTTCGGCTGTATAAAAAATAATTTTGCCACCAAGCTTTTTGGCTTTCTCACCATTAGCCAAATGCTGAAGAGATTGTGGTACATATTTAACAAATCCGGCATCTAAACAGGAATAATAATTTTTCATTTGCTGCACTCCTCCTTTTCATGATCAAGAGCAACTTGCGCTAACGGTGAAAGGCGTAATATTTGGAAAAATTCCCCTAATCCTTTCGAACCTATAGGGGAAAATAGTCCTTTATATCGTATATTTAGCGACCATCGTGTTTCCTTTTCCTCGTTTAATGGAATTCCGTGGACTAATCCCGGCCAGAAAAAAAGTGCCTCACCGAATTTCATCTTAAGGCGCGTTCCTTCCTTTTCAGCATATTCCTGAAATTGTTCGTAGCCAGAATCTAAATCGGACAAAAGCCCCAGCGCCTTATCTGTCTTTTCCAAATTTAAAACATACATTCCTTTTGTTCCATAGATATCCACCAAAGGGATCCAGCCAACTACTTCAAAAGGTGAATTTAAAGGAGAATCTCTATGGACCGGAGACGTATTGGAGTCACCAGGTTGTTGAATAACAAGATTAGTCCCTTTTTGGACTAAAATGTCCGGCCCAACGAGATTAGTAAGAATATTTTCAAAGGCCTGATAGATCAATTCCCCGGCGTTTAAATTCCTAGAAATATCATTATATAATTCAAAACGGCGGTCATTGAGCTGAGTCCCGGTCAGCTCATAATGATGGAACCGATTAAAGAACTGCATGGCATCTTCTCCCTTATAATCCACCATCTTTTTTGCTTTCTCAAATATTTGATCGCGCAGCTGTTCTAAGACATCCATTTTTTCCGCAGACGCAATGATATAACCATTTTTTAAGAAGAATTCTCTGTCCATAATGATTCCTTTCTAAATTGTTTTTTTAATTATGGGCCTTTGTACAACTAAAGAAAAAAATTTGGATTTATCATTGAGGAGACAAAGGCCAATATTGACTACCTCAATTCTTTTGGTTCTACAAAGGTCAATAGAATGGTTTCAGCTAAGAGTGCTTTTCTTATTCCTTCAGCAAGCGATGTAAATTTAAAGTCGCCTATGATTTTATTTAAATTCCCAATATTAAAAACATTATCAACTTTTTTCTTAGATCTTTCCTTGAAATAAACTCTTAATTCTACATCAGTCGCTTCTGCAACAATATCCAGCGCTTGTTTAAATGTATAACTTTGCCCGCTCACGACATTAACCACGCCAGAATATTTCTTAAACATTAATTGATCAATAATCTTAACTACATCTTCGACAAACATAAATTCCCGCAGCTCAGAACCATCTCCCCAAAGTGCGATCGACTCTTTATTCATGGCTGCATTCAAAAACCCTGCCGGACCATAAGTTTTTCCTTGATCGCCCGGACCATAAATCAGCGGTGGGCGAAGAATTAAAAGCGAGCTTTGAGGGTTTTGATCAAATATTTTAAAAAACAACCGCTCTGAGGTATATTTCGCCAGACCATAATAAGAGCGCGGCTGAATGGGTGTTTGTTCAGTAATGGCTGTATTATGAATATCTTCACCATAAACTGCCGCGGAACTAAAAAAAATCAGTTGCTGAACTGGAGCATTTTCTAAAACACGACAGAGATTTACACACATGTTCACATTCTGCAAAAATGTTTCTGAATTATCGCCAAATTGACGTTTAATCCCCGAGCACATAATCACGGCTGTTTCTAAACCAAAATATTTTACCAGCCGCTTTGTTTCTTCATATTGCGTTAAATCCACTTGTTCAATCGACTGGCCAACGATTTCCAAACCAGGATACGCCCGACGGAAATAATTTTCTAAATGTCCCCCGATAAAGCCAGTATTCCCCAAAATCACCAAACGTCGGAATGTATGTCCTTGCTGTGTCATATCTTTTAACTCTTTTCCAGATTAATCAAAATCCGCCCGGCCTCTCCAGAACGTAAAGCCTTAATTGCTTCATTAATCTGATCCAGGAGAAATTCATGCGTGATCAATTCATCCAACTTTAATTTCCCGGCTTCGTACAGACGAATATACCGTGGAATCTCTAAGTGCGGCTGGGCATCGCCGCCATGCGATCCTTTTAAAATCTTTTTAAAATGTAATGGCAAAGAATAAATAGAGATATTATCTCCTTTGCGCGGAACACCGACGAGAATAGTTTTTCCATCCGCGCGTGTCAACTCATACGCGGTTTCAATGACTCTCGCCATGCCGGTTGTATCCACCACGACGTCCGCTCCTGGCTGGCCAACGATCTTTTTGATTTCTTCAAAATAATGAGAATTTTTTTGGGAATTAAAGCCATGCGTAGCCCCAAATTTCTTAGCCATTTCTAATTTCGAATCATATAAATCAATCGCAATGATGGGATAAGCCGATACCATCTCCGCGGCCTGGGCGATATTTAATCCTACTCCCCCCACGCCGAAAATCACGATGGATTGGCCGATTTTTAACTCTGCATTATTATTAATAACCCCCATAGCGGTTGTGACAGCACAGCCAAACAGGGGCGCCAATTTCAAATCAAATTCCTTAGGGATACGCGTCAACCGGTTTTCTGAAACTACCGCGTATTCATTAAACGTCGTGATCCAGCCAGCATTAACTTTTTTACCATTCCAAGAATAGCTAGGCGTTTCTGATTGAACTCCGTCACTCGGTCGCCAATGCAAGACGACATGATCCCCCTTTCGCACGGTCTTAACCCCAGCACCGACCTCTAAAACCGTACCCGATCCCTCGTGCCCTAATAAATGCGGCAAAAATTTATCCGGCCCTTTCGCCCCTTCAATCTCATTGACCTGCGCGCCGCACATTCCGCTGTAATGAACTTTGACCAGAACCTGTCCGTACAATAATTGTTGAGGTAATTCCACATCGGCTAACACAAGCGGTTGGTTCAATTCAACCAGAATAGCGGCTCTGGCGATACGCGGCTGAGCTCGACTCTTTCCTTTTAATGTCATCTCCTTTTGTATGGCCATTTTTTCCTCATTTATTCAAAATAGATAAACTCATAATCTCCGGTGTAACCGAAATGTTCGTACAGCCAAATCCACTCGGAGGTGTGAAATAAAGCCTCAGCCGTCAGCGCCCAGCATTCCAGATTAAACAGTTCTTGTTCATTGCGGTACGCCTCGACCATAATGTATTTATGCTGACCGACACGTTCGACTTCTTTAACGGCACGCTCTAATTCAAAAACCTTCAAATTATGAAAACACCCCAAGGATATCACCAAATCGAAATATTGATCCGGCCAAGGATAAACGTCTTGGGCGCGGTGACGAGAGAGGTGCGGCTGGATTTCTTTCGGGGCATCAGCTAACCCATGCTGAGAAATATCAAGGCCGTGCACCTCGGCCCGGGGGAGAAGTTTTTTTAATTCATATAAAAGATGGGCTTTACCGCAGCCCACATCCAGAATTCTGGCATCTGGTTTCAAATGATACGTTTTAATGAACTCTTCAGCGACCACCTTCCATCGCCCGTCGTATCTGTACCCGCCATAACCATACCGACGGTCACCATCCCAGTAATCGAATTCATATTCCTTGGCTTTGAGCATGCAATGCACTTTGTCATCCATCATGCGGCCGAGGTAATCCCTTTTTGTTCTCTTATGCAAAGGGGTCACGATGTTAAGCAATTGTCCCATGTTCATTCCCTCGCTAGTTCGGATTCAGATAATTTTGGAAAAAATTTGCCGCCCATTAAATTCTTGAGGACGGAAATCAGATGATCCGTCGTAATCTTAAACTCTTTCATGAGACTTGCCTGTGAACCGTATTTTTCGGGAAACTGATCAGGGATGCCGATACGTTTAAATTTTTTAGCTGAATGGAAATTGGCTTCTGCCAAAATTTCCGCCACCGCCCCCCCTAAGCCGCCAATCACGGTATGTTCCTCCATCGTGACGACGACCGGCACACGCTCCATTGCTGACAAAATTGTCTCTTTATCCAAAGGTTTTATCGTGGGGACATGAAGAACAGCTATGTCTAACCCCTCTTGATGTAAACGTTCCGCGGCCTCTAATCCATTCTGCAGCGTGATACCTGTTGTGATAACAAGACCATCCGTCCCTCCCCGATATAAAAATGCCTTTCCGATTTTAAAAGGGATATCTTCTCGGGTCACGATCGGATCGCCACCTTTGGCGAAGCGAATGTAGATCGGCCCTTGATAATCAAGGGTCTGCATCATCACGCGCCGCATCTCATTGGCATCCGCGGGAGCAATCACCGTCATATGAGGGATAACGCGTAGAATGGCTATATCATCGATCGCTTCATGCGTTGGCCCTAAAGGGGTGTAAACTAATCCGCCGCCGCTGGCTAAAAGTCTGACATTGGCATGATGCAGGCATAAATCCAAGACAATCTGCTCAAAACAGCGTCGGGTAAGAAATGTCGCGATGGTGTTGATATAAACGACCTTCCCTTCCATCGCCAAACCCGCTGCGAGCCCCACAATATTAGCCTCGCTGACGCCTTCCATTAAAAATCGCTCCGGCATTTCGTCTTTAAATTTTTGCAAAACACCGACACCCAGATCCGAACCGATAAAAAAGACCCGTTTATCTTTTTTCGCTAATTCATATACCACATCTAAGCTGGCTTGCCGCATAAATTACTCCACCTGTTCCAAAAGTTTTACAATCTCCTCATCGGAAACCTTGCTCTTGTGATGCCATTTCATATTGTTCTCGCAAAAGCTGATCCCTTTTCCCTTCACCGTATGACAAATGATGGCCGTCGGCTTCTGTGAGTCGACCGGTAATGAAGAAAGAAGTTTGCGCAGCGCTTCTACATCATGGCCATCCACCTCGGCCGTCCCGAACCCGAAACTGCGCCATTTATCGACAAAAGGTTCCAGGTCCTGGACTTCGAACGTCGTTGAGTAGGATTGGTGCTTGTTGTAATCGACAATAACGGTTAGATTGCTCAATTTATGTTTTCCGGCGGACATTGCGGCTTCCCATACAGAACCCTCGTTGCATTCGCCATCACCGACAATCACAAACACGCGGTGTTTCGCATTCTCATGTTTGGCATTTAAAGCGAACCCTAAGCCAATCGAAAGCCCGTGTCCCAGACTTCCCGTTGATGCCTCCACACCCGGCACTTTGTGTTCAGGATGGCCGCCGAGGATCCCGTCGGCTTTGCAGAATTTCCACAATTCTGCTTCCGGAAAAAATCCTTTTTCAGCCAAAATAGTGTACAGTGCCAAACATCCATGACCTTTGCTTAAAATACAGCGGTCGCGGTCCTTCCAATGAGGATTTTTCGCGTCATAATGCAAAATATCGTCATAAAGAACGCGTAAGATCTCCACGATGGAAAACGCCGATCCCACATGTCCCCGTCGGCCGGCATCTAAGATTTTAACGATGGTCCGTCGCAGGCCTTTTGATCTTGCATCCAATTCTGTTTTATCATTCATTGTGAATTGATTCATACTCATAAGGAAAATTCTGATAGTTCGCTTGAATAAACCGAAGCATCTTTTGGGATTTTAAAAGCTGCTCGGCATGCCTTCTCTCTTTGGGAATCTCTTCAACGCTGGCAAATCCCCGCCGCATAAAATCATCTGGCACAAATTCATTCAGAAAAATTAAGCCCCATTTTAAACCGAAAAAAGGAAATAAAATATTTAATCTCGATGCCAAGAGTTGAAATTCCCCAAAAATTTTCATCATATTGCGTACAAATCTTTTTTTGAGGTGATGGTTGACATTCATGGCTGGATGAAGAAGAAAATCTGAAATCATCTTGGCAGGATCATCCCAACCGAAATATTCAAAATCCAAAAAGATGATTTGTCCCTGCTTATCCCGCAAGGCATTATGAAATCCATAATCCGAAGGACTAACTGTTCTTTCCGCAAGCGGGATGTCTCCATCAAAATTCCATCCTGTCTGGGTCATCTTCTTTCGCCCCCACTCCACCAATATCTCGAAAAACGGAATGAATTTCTGCTGCAGGTAACGACGCAGGGCTTCATATTCCTGAGTTTCTCCCTCTACCACCATGAGGCGATCGATACGGGATTGGATGTTATCGACAACTCCTTTCAACGAAAAAGAAGCTTCGGAGGCAGCCGAAAAAATTCCTCCCCCAGCTTTCTCTCTTATGTTTTTCAATTCTGCCAGGAACCATATCAAATAATCAACATCGCTTTCTTTGACTTCTTCTAATGAAATTTTATTACCATCCACAAACCCGTAGATACCTATTCTCTCAGCGGCGCTCATAACGACCGGCCTTGGAACACAAAGAAATCCTTGTTGATACAAAAATGTGACTGCGGAAAACTCAACTCCCAGCCGATCCCGAGGATCCCTTGGATGATGAAAATAAATTTTTGCCGCGAATTCTTTTCCCCTCTCATCGACCAATCGATAGACTTGACTATTGGAACCGCCGCCTATGCGTTGAACCGAAACAATGCTGGCATTCAACAATTCACCAGCTATATTTTTCATCCTGATTAAACTATCTTCTGGTATCAAAGAAATATTCATAAACATCCCACCAAGTATTAAAAATTTTCACGCCCTCAACCGTTGAACCATCGGGAGATGGCAAGTAAAGGAACTTTTTGATATCTTTGGGAAACGATTCTTCCAAAAATGTCTCCTCCAAATCATCGATAAAATGCGTGCAGCCTAAATCCTTAATGCGATCGACTTTCCCCTGCCGTGTCGACTCAAAGAAAACCTGGCTTTCCGTCAATCCTAGACCGTCCCGGTGGAAGAATCCATTTTCTCTCATCCACCTTAACGCCCTCTTGCGCAAATTGACACGCCTATCTTTATTCGCCCATTCGGTCTTATGACTCACGATGCAAATTTTTATTTGCCGACGTCGGCACTTTTGAAAAAACTCCTGCACTCCTTCAATCAAACGGGCCCGCTCCATCCCTTTTCCATAGACAAAAGACTGCAGGTGTTGCCACTTCGTCTCACCATTCGGCAATTGACGGATTTTATTGCGAATATCTTTCTTATTCTTTTTAACGCCTTTGTCAATCCATCCCTTCCTCATGGCCGTCTCAAACATTACATCATTGTAACTTACGATGGTATTATCAAAATCGATTCCAATAACACACGTCATTGCAGCCGCGCCGTTTTCATGGTCCGGATGTTGTAATAGCGATCATCCGTCATCGAGTTAGGGATTTTATTTTCATCAAACGCTTTCTTTAAATCCGCGATGGCCTCTTCAATCGTATGCCGCGGGGCAAAATTGATCTCCCTTTTAATTTTTTGGGAAGAAACATGATAGGAGCGATTGTCATCCGTGGGCACCGTTTTAATAGAAATCTGTTCTCCGACAATCGAGCGAACCATGTGCGCGATATCTTTGACTTTATGATTTTCATAGCCGGCGTTATAAATTTTTTTGTGAATTTTTTCGTCCGGCAATTCCAGCAAGTACACATAAAGGTCAGTCATGTCCTCAATATGGATATTCGGTCTCGTTTGGTCGCCGCCAAAAACGGTAATTTCTCGTTTATTGATCGCGTGATTGGTCAAAATATTGACGGTGAGATCTAACCGCAGGCGGGGCGAATACCCGCACACCGTCGCCGGACGTAAAATCGAAACTATAAAATCATCCGCCGCTTCTTCCAATAGGATATCTTCGCACAGTGCTTTATACTTAGAGTAATCGGTTAAAGGTTCCAGAGAAAGTTCTTCCGTGACATCAAGCGTGTCTTTGATCCCATAGACACTCGAACTCGAGGCATAAATAAATCGTTTCACTTTGTTTTTCTTGGCGATTTTGACGAACGGTCGAAAGGCGTCATAGTTGATGGATTTCCCTAAATCTGGATCGAGATCAAAGCTGGGGTCATTCGAAATACACGCCAAATGAATCACCGCGTCCGTCCCCGGGAGTATTTTTTCCAATAATGCCTGATCGCGCAGGTCTCCTTTGATTTCAGTGAAATGAGGATGCCCTTGAACGTCTTTTAAAGCATCTTCGCCATAAAGATAGAGATCCAAAACTTTCACCTTATAACCCTTTTTGATGAGTTTAGGAACAAGCACGGCACCGACGTAGCCGGCGCCACCGGTGACTAAAATCGTCTGCAGCTTACTCATGGCACTTCATCCTTTCCTTCGGCTTCGTATTTTCAAAATTTTTTATTTTTGGCCTGTTCATCTTTATTATTTACAGAATTTTTCGTAACCGGATTTTCCTCCCCTTTCGAGACTGGGTCAGATGTTAATTCCCTCTCCCCCAAAAAACGGGGGAGAGGGTTCTATTCTCGTATTCAACTCTTTTCATGTTCATCTTTTACAAAAATTTTGACACTTCCTTCGGCTTTGCCTTGTTTTCCATAATCGTATCAATCCAGCAATGGCACAGGGAGTGGTGCAACACCTCTACGTGGCCGTAATGTGACGACGGCACATAAAAATTGGCATCACCTTTGCTGCGCAACGGATTATCCGCCTTAAATCCCGACAAGGTGATGACCGCAATATTAGCTGCCTGCGCCGCTGCCACACCGCGCAAAATATTCTCGGATTGACCTGAACTGCTGATAGCGACTAATACATCGTCCGGATGGGCAAACATTTCAATGGACTTTTCAAAAACATGTTTGTATCCATGATCATTGCTAATACAAGTCAATAACACACTGTCATTAAAAGCGGTCGCCTTAATGCCGCCGTTTTTCCAAAAATCCGTTGCCATATGGCTGGCGATCGCAGCACTTCCACCATTACCGATGAACATAATCTTTCCGCCAACAGACGCTTTCTCGATAATAAGATTCACCGTGTTCTCTAAGGCCTCCTCCAAAATCAAGGCCTGACCGGTCATATGACTGGCCGCAATTGTATCAAAAAGTTCCTTTAATATCTGACGATTCTTTCTGATCGTATGTCTCATTTGAGTAACCTCGTTATAAATTTATTCAAATCCACCAGATGCACCGGCTCGCGGTTGCAGACGATCTGTACCGCCAATGATCCGACGGCATTGCCGATAAACGAAATAAGATCCTGCGGTAACTTGGCGGCAAAACATGGAGCCACGTAGGCAAAAAAAGCATCCCCCGCCCCCACCGCATCGACCACCCGGTACGCGAAAGCCGGCGTTTCGTGAAATCCTTCTTTTTGCGAATAGCATTGCGAACCGTGCGACCCACGGGTGGCGATAATATGTTCGCAGCCGATTTGCGCATAAATCTTCTTTAAAAGCGTGCGCACATCGCTGAATCGGTCATGGGCCGCGTAACGCAATTCCATCTCATCGATACACACACAATTCGCCTGCGGATATTTTGTGACGAGGTTAAAACCGATATTGGCGCTGTTCGTCTGCACATTTACCGCCAAATATTTCGCCTTAGAGCGGATGAGATTAATAATCTTTTTCGTCATCAATCCGTGGCCAAAATCCGACACAATCACCACATCATAATTTTTGATATTTTTCGTCAGCTGCGTCAGGATCTGCGATTCCTGTTCTTTCGCGACATCATCGTCTTTTATATAACAAATTTCAAATAATTTCCGGTTGTGCCATTCGCTGACATAACGGCGCTTGACAATCGTCCCGGTATCCGGCCTATAAACAAAGAAGGGATTAATATTGGAAGCCAACTTCCCGCGGATAAAATCTTCTAAGGGATTTTTTTCTCCCAAAACCGTCAGCAAATCCACTTTCCCGCACACACTCGCGACATTGTTCGCGGTGGCCAGGCTCCCGCCGGCAAACTTCTCTTCCGACGTATAACGGGTAGCCACCAGATGCTCTTTGGAAGACTTCCCCATGGGAATGCAGTAATGGTATTCATCGACGATCGCGTCACCGATAACCAGGGCATTGAGTTTTTTTAAACTTTGCAGTGAATCGGTAATATGATTGATCGTATAGCGTTTAGCCAGCGCCCGCAGATATTTAAAGGTGCGCGGCGGAAAAACGTCCAGATAATTATTGATCAAACTCGATGAACTAAACGTAATGTCATCGGTAAAAGCGATACGCCCTCCCACCGCCTTGACAGCGTCTTCTTCGTCATAAATCTTGCCCGTGACATCTTTTTCGCGGCTGCGGTACTCCGCGCCTTTGGCGTAGACACTGGGCTTTAAAATCTTGATGGCTTCAACGGCCGTCGGAGAATCCACGATGCTTACGTAATCCGTCACGGCTAAATTGGCCAGCGTTTCCGAACGTAAATGTTCATTAAAAATCGGCCGGCCGGGGCCGCGCTTGACATGTTTATCCTTCGTGATCGTAACCACAAGAACGTCGCCTTCTTTTTTAGCCAGATTAAAATGCCGGATATGCCCCAAATGCACCAAATCAAAGACCCCATGGCACTGAACAACTTTTTTGCCTTTTTTCTTCAGATCCTCGATGATTTTGGCCAAAGCGGGCAAAGGCTTGATTTTTGTTTTCACATTGTTTTCCATCCCAATTTTCCTTAATTATCCCAATTGATCGTACAGATGAAATTGGGATAGTACCTGCCTACCACAGGCAGGTACATCATCAATCCTTTCCAACCTGCAGATATTTAAACCAGTCTGCCGTCGCTTTCTCAATTTTCTCCGGAGTCCAGACGGGCGCGTCTTTCCAATAATCGATATACTGCAACGTTTTTGCCACCCCTTCTTCAAAAGAAACCTTAGGGTTCCATCCAATCATCGACTGAATTTTGGAAATATCGGCCCAGGTGCAGTCGGGCTCTCCGGGCCGCTTGGGGATATGGACTTTTTCTCCCGCGAGAAGTTCAGCCAAACGGTTGACGCTTTGCGGATTGCCCGTCCCAACGTTGAGAATTTCATTCCTGACATCCGAAAGCGCGGCCGCCATAAACGCATCGACCACGTCGGACACATAGGTAAAATCGCGTTTTTGATTTCCATCACCGACGATTGTATAAGGTTTACCAGCGAGCTTTTGGGCGAAAAATACGCCAAAGACAGCTCCATAGGTACCGGTTGTCCGGGCCCGCGGACCGTACACATTAAAAAGCCGCAAAGAAACAACCGGCAATTTATACACATGCCCCCAGTGCAAGGCCGTCTGTTCTCCGATATATTTCGTAAACGCGTACGGATACCGCGGATTGATCGGCGCTGTTTCGGGTGTTGGAAAATATTCTTTCAGAGGGATGCCATAACAGGATGTGGAAGCGGTATACAAAAAACGTTTGACGCCCGATAAGCGCGATGCCTCGACAACCGACATGGTCCCTTGAACGTTTGACCAAAAATACCCTCGGGGATTTACAATCGAGGGAACAATGTCTGCCAAGGCAGCCATATGAAAAACCATTTCTTGACCTGCAAAGTGAGGGATAATTTTTTCAAAATCTGCCACGTCTACTTCGACCACTTTTAAATGAAGATTCCCATTATGTTGAGCGAGATTGGCCGGCTTACTGGTTGAAAAATTATCCAAAACAGTGACATGATAACCATCTGATAATAAACGATCAACCAAATGGCTGCCGATAAAACCCGCTCCCCCGGTCACTAAGACCCTTCTTCCATTCATAATTTTTGACCTCCCCGGTTCACCGTTAAATATTTTTTTCAAAACAATGTCTGAAGCTGGCCTCTGGAACACCCGCAAACAAAACCCAGAGCAAACCAACAATCAAGACAATCCCCGTCCCCAAGCCCCAAACAGCAATCCCATAACTTATCAAAAAACTTAACCACGGCGAAAAAATAAATTGGATATTATGGTGTCCCTGAGTTAAATACAGAGATTTAAAATTTAAATAGGCCTCAAAAATAGAGACTCTCGTTCCGTCCACAAACGCCTTCCAGCCCGGATGATAAGAGTCCGCGTAAACCAGCCAGGCGCCGCCTTCGCGGGGAACATCAATGTCAAAAGACAGTTTATTCGCTGAGAATTTTTTGATATCCGCCAAAACATCCAAGATCGCGGGGACATTCTGGCTGCGAAAATTTTGCTTCGTCTTTTCATCCACCCCGCGCAACACCGCAACATTATATAATTGCGGCATTGTGCGCATCAAACTCATCGTTTGTTCCACGGTATCCGGATACACTGCTTGAGAAATTAAACGGATCTTCGCAGCGTGACAGCCGATCGTGTATAAAAAATCAGTATCTATACTCCTCCTCGTTTTAGTAAACCTGGCGAACCCTAACGGCAGCATATGCGTGTTAAATTCCGAAAAACACGAATCAAACTGCAAAAAACTATACGCAGCCGAATACAGATGCCCTCCCTCCGGACGAGTAATCAATCGGTACGCGTCTTTCTGCCGAGACTCTATGGGTTTATCCATCCGGCTTTCTTGAAATTTCATGGGATGAGCGTTTAAAGTGTATAAAAGAGGCTCGTACTCTGGGGATAATTTCTCAACTGATTTATAAATGGCAAGTTGAGCAGAAAAGATATCAAATAAAAAAGCCGTGATCAGCACCGCCTTACTGAGAGGGGCAAGCCATTCTCGCGGTATTTTCTTAGAAATTCTGATTCCGGTCAACGCCATTAAGATCACAAACAGCGCAGCCAAATATCCGAAATACCTGACGACGATACGATCGAGGCTGATTTTTTCGATCAAAGCTTTCCAATGGGACCCCTGCATATAAAAATCCATAATCCAGTCGCCCGAGATATGGAAAGCATCGGCTAAAAAGAGCAAAATAGCCAAAATGATCAGGGTGTATCTTATCTTCGTTTTTCTTGAGGCAGACCAAAAATGTTCCCAGCCAAACCCGGCACACATAAGCAGCAGGATTTGAACAACATGACCGACCAGTCCGATATGACGATAATAGGGCATCCCCGGAAAAAAATAACATATTGTCGAAAATATTCCTCCCGTTGAGAACCACCAAAGCGCTACTGTAGTAATTAAAAAAACAAAGAAAATTCTGTCTCTGACTTTTAAAATGGCCCAAACGAAAAAGAAAACAGGCAGCAAACCAATATACCGCGTGGCAGGATTATGAAAAATCTGCTGTTCATAAAAATGGCTGATGTTATATTGACTGCTCCATGTCAAAAACATTCCCAAAGCATTTTTTCCATCGGGCCCTCTAGGTCTTAAATCAACAAAATTCAGTATCTCTTTTAAATGGTGATAAAAACCCAAGGCAACCACGACCAGCACGACCAATAAAGCTATGTGAGAAAAAGAGCGTTGGAACAGGCAGCGGCAGACACTGGGATCATATAAAAATAATATAAGAAATGGGATCGCCAAAACAAAAAGCCATAAGGGAAAAAAATACAGCACACTCCCCATGACCCAGGCTATCAAAGTGAGGCCCGTTAACCAAAGAAAATGCGGCTTCTTCTGCGCAAAGAATCGCAGCAAAAAATACAGGGCCAAGGGAAGTAGATAAAATATCTTAAAATCAAAGAAAATCTGATCATACAAATCCACGGAGCACGCCGCGGCAAGGCATAAGATAAAAATAGTGCTGCGCTTAGCAAATAGCAGGCTGCTTAACAAATACATCCCCAATAAAAATACGCATTGCTCAACCAGCAACGCGACTTTAAAAAGCAAGAGCACATTTGTTATTTTGAAGACATATCCTATCAAAAACACACAATAGATAACCGGGCTTATAAATGCCAAATGGTCATGATTACTAGGCAATCCGAAAGTATCAAAAGGCATCCATTGCGCTAACTCACCGTTGAACAGTAAATTGCTATAAAAAAAATGGAAAACCTCAAAATAATGCATCGTATCATGGCGCGGGATAATGGTACTTTTAAAATAGGGAATGTTTATCGCTGCGACAAGAGCAACGAGGATACCAAAAAGATATTTTTCAAATAATCTATTTTTATCTAACACAGCTAATTTCATATTTATTGCAATTCTGATAGTGTCGGAAAAACTTCCTTTCATTGTCAATGACACCAGGAGGGTTCTGCGACAATATCCTTCTATAATTACGATTACACCATTCTTAATTTAAAATTTTGATCAGGCCGCTTGTGCAGTAATCCATTGATTATAAATGAGTTAAATCTCTGTCATTAATGTTCATATTTTGAACATGATGTATTATAACCTCGAAAAATCCCGTGTCAAGCGCAAAAATACGCGAAAATAGGCGAAAACAGGCGAAAAATATGCGAAACTTCGCAATCTCTAAAACTAAAAAAATTTAAAAATTACGGCACGACTTCTAACAACTGTGCATCCAGTAATTGTTGAGCTATAAGGTCTATATCCCTGGCCGGTACATTAATCTTTTCACTGATATCAAGCAAATCCCTCTCCCCATCAGCATAGGCAATAAAATTCATCATATTTTTTACTTGCGTTGCTGATCCCTTTGCGCTTAAGGTTGGATATAAACCTCTTTTTCCCAATTGCGGCTCTCCCAAACACGTCATTTTATATTTCTTATTTTTCTCCAGTAGCTCTAAGCACGCTTTCAATACTTCATAGGACCCCGCCAATCCATTGGCCGTAATAAATTTTAAATTATCCAAAGAGGTATGATATTGCGGATATGTCCCATATTTGCTTCTCATGATTGAAACAACCGGAAGGTCAATACCGACCGAGCAATACTGCCGCTCATCACTGCCGCGGTCTAAAAATGAATATTTCATAAAATTCGGCTGCCTAAACCGCAAGACATTCAGCGCGGCTTTATCAGCCAGCGTATCCCCCAACCGTGAAGGAAGATATGAATAACAGCGCTCATCCCCCACACACGTCACATTGAAACCCGCGATCGTGTTGCGTTTCATGTGCTTGAAATTTTTACTAAGATACGTGAGAGAGCCTATGGTCTCGGGAATAAAAATAACCCGGTAAGTATATTCCCTTGGCTCACTTAAGATCCATTTTGAAAGAAATGTCGTGACCGCAGGGCCGGAGAGTTCATTATTCGCCATGGACGGATGGCAAATGTACGTTGAGAGAAAAATTTCTTTTTTCGATTTGCCGGGGATGATAAGCTCCCCATAGGTTAATGAGCCATCCTTAAGTTCGGAATCAATAAAAACTTTGTACTTCCCATTTTTCAATTTCTGCCGCTCTTTATGCGAAATACAAAACCCCCACCGCTTTGAATAGTAGGAGGTGACATAGGGGATGGCTTCGGGTAAACTTTCCTCAGAATAGACATGCTCCTGCAATTCAGATAAGGCAACTGTTTTATCAACCGCAATGGAATAACCTACGACATGCAGGTTGTTTTTCTTAAAATCAATAATTTTATTACCCCTTTCATCGCTGACATAGGCGTCCTTAATATTCCATTCTTTGGGAATAGTCCAGTCAAACACCGGCGTTCCTGATGGGACTTCGTGAATGGTTAAAGGAATATACTCTCGCAATATTTTCAGAGTCTGCCGGACACCGTTACCGGTAATACTTCGGCATATCGGAAATAAACGCTGAGCCAGATTATGCATCTCTTTTCCGAGTGGATTACTCATAATTTTTTAAAAATTCCCAGGCAAGCTCTCTTGATACTTTTAACTCATCCGTTTCAAGGGAAGCTGGATCAACCGCCGGACCTCTAACCAACAACCATGGATTTTTTTGTGCAGCGTCCTTAGCAAAATCAAAATAGGGATGACAAACAATGGAGAAGATTTTGACTTTTCCCAGCGGCGCGGATTT
This sequence comes from uncultured Planctomycetales bacterium, assembly GCA_964359575.1. GTDB lineage: Bacteria > Omnitrophota > Gorgyraeia > Zapsychrales > GWA2-47-8 > 2-02-FULL-48-11. The sequence goes on along the minus strand of CAYHTV010000005.1, from coordinate 7,891 downwards.
CCAAAGTCCTGCTTCTTCGGCCATTTTCCCGACGGCTTGTGTGCTGGGATAAGAATTATCCATACGGATTCTTACATTATAAACCCATTGTAGGGGAATCAATTCCTTTCCTTGCTTTATAAAACCTTTAAAAAGCTTGTCATAACGGTAAGGCGATTTTAAAAGCCAATCGATGTGATGCACAAAAGGCAGCCAGACCGGACCTATCCCCAAATTTAAAATTTTTGCGTCGCTCTTGGCAAACCGGGAAAGAAAAGACCCCTCGCCATAACTCGTCGGCGGTAGGTCTCTAATGAACTCCATCAACCGCGTTCCCTTGCCGGCCACCGACAACATCGGATCCAGCGATCGCGTGACACCTTCCTGTTGCAAAACAAAATTCGGAAAGGCCCCGATATCGGCGGGCGTGGTCTGCGGATCAAAGACCGCCGGTTCATTGGCCGTACCTTTACCAAACGTATAAGAAAAAGTGGGAACGATAAGTGTGCCGTCTTCTCCAATCACGTCCCAAATCGCATGATAAAAAAGCTCACACAGATTATCTGTACTTTTAATGTTTTCCGGTGGACAACCGATGAGTCCAAGGCTGCTACTTACGTAAACCGTGTCGCCCTTTTGAATCCCTGCTTTCTTGAGGGCACTGGGGATATCTTCCTTCGAATAATTTCCCTTCATCGCTTGACTTTAACCCTCGTTTCGACCAAGTCGACGAGCCCCCCCACCGTGCTTAAACCTTCAACATTTTCTAAATTTTCAGCCTGAAGTTCAATATCAAATTCGTCCTCAATCGACATCATAAGCTGAACCATGCCAAAGGAATCGATATGCCCAACGTCCATGTAGCGGTAACACAATAATTTATTCTTATCTTCGGGGAGTTTTCCTCTTTTCTCCAAAAAATCAACGATCACACTTAAAATTTTTTCTCTATTCATTTTTCTGCAAACTCCACCCAGCGATTTTCTTTATTCGAAATGACCGCTTTCTCAAAAAAACGAAGATTTTTCTCTTCATCATCCAAAGTCCAAAGGTAGGGATGAAAATAATCTTTTCCTGCCTTGAACAGCTCCAGTCCATCCGCGATATCCCGGTAAAGATTGGCAAAGGCTTCGATAAAACCGGCCGGATGCCCGGCGAACATACGGTTATACCGTTTTTCCGCGGCGACACCTTCGGCATTTCCACGGTCGATGATGTTTAAGCTCCCATTGCCTTTATTAACAAAAAGCTTTTCCGGTTCCTGCTGAAACCACTCGGCGCTGGCTTGAGTGCCAAAAACCCTCACCCGCAGCCCATTTCTGTTGCCCAGCGCGGTTTTTCCAAACCACATATATCCGGTAGCGCCGTCCTCAAATTCCGAAATAATTTTGACATCGTCAATCACGCGGTAAGGAGCAAAACTGTTCATTTTACTGACAAATTTTTTGGGAATCTTTCCGGTTAAAAACTTTTGCATATGGAAAAGGTGGGTGCCAAGGTCAAGACATACCGTGGGAATATCCTGATCGATCTTTCTCCACCCGGGAGGATAATCCAAACTTTTGGGCGGCCGTAAAAAACTTTCCTGCGGCATTTCCAGATGTATGTGGAGAATTTCTCCTAACTCTCCCGCTTCAATCATCGCTTTAAGCTCCCTAACCAACGGATAGCCGCTGTAATTATAAGTGGTCACTAAAAAATGTTTCTTCGGGTTATAAATTTCCTGCAAGGCTTTTACCTCCGCGCAATTATAGGCCAGAGATTTTTCGCAGATGATGGGGATATTTCTTTTCAACAATTCGGCAACCGCTTTGTAATGATCTGGCGTCGGGAGAAGAACAACAAAGGCATCCACATTGCGCGCTTCTTTTTCGATCAATTCTTCGAAACTGTGGCAATAATTCTTAATCCCCCAAAAATCGGCGGTCCTCGCGTTGATGTCTTTATTCCTGCTGAAAACCCCGGTGACCACCTGAAATTGATGATCCATCCGGCTCGCGGAAAAATGGGTATATCCGGCCACCGAATTAAGCCCTCCGCCGGCAAAAGCAAGTTTTAACGGTTTCATCACTCTGTCAATCGCCTTTCATAGAACCGGGTTATCGATAATCCGTTCGGGAGAAACCCCCATCGTGTTCACTAATTCTTCGTATATTTTTTTAAAATTCAAAGCGGACGCGATGAAAAATTTACTCTCGCTGTCTTTCAAAATTTCTTCCGGCGGTTTCACCTGATACCCCAGGAATTCCGCTCCCTGCTTTTCCGGATTCTTATCCACAAAGAATTTGATTCTATTCTGCTTAAAAAATTTATCCGTTTGCATAAGCCGCCGGGCATATTCGCCGGCGCCCCAGACAATGATCGGTTCCGCTATTTTACTGTTCAGGGAAGATAATTTCTTAATTCTGGGTTTGAGATGGTCGTCAAAATTGATCAATTGAATCCCCAGCCCTTTGAGCCGCTTGTAAAGAAAAAAAGCCGCTTCGATCCCTTCGTCCGCAATTCCATCGAGCTTGTAATTCGCGCTGATCTGAAAAGTGCATTTTTCCAGATTATATTTCCTGACATTTTCCGCGAAACCCAGCATCTCCTCTTGAGAAGAGTTTCCTTCCATCAGAATATATTTAATGATGACGTTCTGGCCTTCCATCGCCGCGTAGCGCTGTAAATTCTGGAAGACTTTTTCAAACGTGTCGGCGCCTCTGATTTTCTTGAAAGTTTCGGGCGTTCCAGCATCGATGCTCACGACAATAGTAACGGCATTATTTTTCAGGTATTCGGCAATGATTTCCTTAAAAATGATCGCGTTCGTAAAAACATAATTGGTCTTGGGATGCAACGAACTTGAAATGTCAGGAAAGGCTTTATCAAAATTCTTCAATAAGGCCGGCTCGCCGCCGCCCCAGACCAGCGAGACATCTTTTGACACGACCCCTTTTGCCAAAAAATCTTTGATGACCTTTTGGATGTCATAATTGGGCTGCTTGCCTCCGTAATAAATCTCACTGCAGTAGGTGCATTTAAGATTACAGACGGAATGGACCTCCACGGAGACGTGCTTGATCTTCATCTCTTCAATGGATTTCCAATGATCCAAAACGAGCCACGGGCATCCGGTGCAGGGCGTTTCTTTACGTGCGTTGATGTCGTCATAGAGTTTCTTTTTATGTTCGACGATTTTTTCAAAGGTAATGTCCTCGCGGGAGGCAACATCAAAAATCTTTACATCCCCTTGCATTTTCCCGTTTCTAAAAAATCTTTTACAGCAATGCCGCAGCATATCCGGAGCAAAATAGACCGAACCATGCAACGCCTCGCAACTCAAAGTTTTTTTCATAACTTAATTTCCTCCACCGGTGTGGTCCGCAAATTCTTATTTTCAAATGACAACACTGCTTCATCACTGAAATCGCCTTCGGACATCAGACGATAATATTCTTGCGCGACGATATCCTTTTTTGTCTGCCTTGGGAAATCCTCCCATTTTTTACTTTCAATAAATTCATCTTTGCGCAGTGCGTTAAAAATATAGCGGTAAATCTTTTTTCTTTCCTCTAAATCATCCGCCTGGGTTTTGTGCACACTTTTATAGATCAATGTATAGACAAGGCCGTTTATTCCTCTCAAATAATAATGGAGGTAATCCTTCGTCCCTAGGCCTTCCTGCGTCATTAAAAACCGCATAATATCCGGCCAGGAACCTAAGTACCCGTCAATGTGTTTCAATGTCAGGGTATTGACTAGCGAGCCCGGTCTGTTATTTTTTACATATAAAACCTGACTCGTCAGTTTCTTGATTGTCGAAGACAAATAAAGCATTTTGAAAATAACCGCCATGTCCTCGTGATAGCCTCCCTGAAAGGCAATACCGTATTTTTCAAAAATTTTCCTTTGGGTGGCCGTATAAATCACATCGCCGCTCACATCCATGCCTAAATAATTCTGAATAAATATTTTCTTTTCCGGCGCAATGTATGAAAAATCCCTTTTGCGGGGTGTTTTAGCGGGATCGTCCGCGTAGGTCCAATCATAAACGATAGAATCCGGCGCTTCTTCCATATTTTGATAAAGCGCCGTCAGCGCGCCGTTTTCCAGCCAGTCATCACCATCCAAAAAAATAATATATTTCCCTTCAGCCGCTTTTATTCCCTTGTTTCTCGCGATGCCAGGCCCTTGATTAACCGCGGACGTTATCACTTTAAGATTTTTCAAATGATGAAAATTTTGAACGATCTCTAACGTCTTGTCTGTCGACACATCGTCTACCGCAATAACTTCAAAAAAATCCTGCGATAAAGTTTGTTTTCTTAAGCTTTCCAGACACTGAAAAATATACTCTTCAATATCAAAAAGAGGAATAATGACCGACACGGCTAAACTCATGGCTTAAATCCTTTTCAAACGAGGTGCATTCTTTTGATCTTATACTCCTCGATCAGACTGTCTTTCAATTTGAATTTCTGTACTTTTCCAAGTTCACTTTTAGGGATCGCGTCCACAAAAATAAAATCCACCGGCGTTTGATAATCCGCCAAATTCTCCAGACAGAACTTCCGGAGTTCCCGCTTCTCAATTTTTTCCTCAGCCACGATAGCCGCCCAAGGAACCTCCCCCAGGTACTTATCTTCCATTCCTATGACCGCGCACTCCCTGACTCCTTTGAACCGCAGGAGAACATTTTCAATATCCACCGGATATAAATTGATAGCCCCGTATTTGATAATGTCCTTTCCCCTGCCGCGGTAATAGAGAAAACCATCTTTATCGAGATACCCCACGTCCCCTGTTTTGAAATAACCGTCCCAGAAACTCCTCTCTGTCGCCTGCGCATTCTTGTAGTATCCACTAAAAAGCGTAATCGTTTTGACGGCAATCTCTCCCTCTTTAAGAGACGGCCGCGGCCGGTTATGTTCATCAAAAATTTTTATATCCACATAAGGCAGAGGGCTCCCCACGCTGTCCAGTTTCGCGCTGTCCTCCTCAAATTCAATATTCGTGGCTATGCCGATTTCCGAGGCGCCATAACATTCGTAAAATCGGCATTTGACCCTGTCCAAGAACCGTTTTTTTGTTTCTAATTTCAATGCGTAAGAAGAGGAAACAAGTTTCTTCAAAGATTTTATATTGATATTTTCCTTTTCTAAAAAATCCAATACCGCTTCGATCTGATTAGAAACGACAATGGCGAAGGTCACGCTGTCTTTTTCCACTCTCTCAATCCATAAAGCAGGAGAAAATCTTGGCAGTATCACGCCGGTGGCCCCAATTAATAAAGGCAAAAGAGACATGCGCATTCCCATCGAATGATACATCGGGGTGCTCACGATAGTTATGTCGTTTTTGGAAATCTCGTAAATTTCTTTCGCGCCGTTGAGGGACCTTGCGATTTTCGCTGCTTGAGAAAAAACAATAGGTTTAGGCTGGCTGGTGGACCCAGATGTTAATGTAATGATAAAGGGCGCCTCGGGTTCGACGTCACTCTCTTTGATTGGCGCATCCGCGGGCTCCGATATCAGATCGTTTATTTCTGGTATTGGAAAAATTCTTAATTTTTCCACGAGTTGTTTTTTACCCGGAAAAATATTTTTTTCCATCAACATAAATTCTATATCCGTGGCCTGAGAAAGATTTTTTATAGTCTCATCGGGATAAGACGGCATTAAGGGAACAAGAACCGCTTCCAGATAAGCGCAGCTCCAAAAAAGCAAGGCAAACTCCAAGGAATTATGGGAGATGATCCCCAGGTGGGTCCCTTGCTTTACGCCTATTTTTTTTAAATATCGGCTTAATTTAAGGGATAAAATTGCTGTTTGTCTATAAGTAAGGGCAGTCTTCTCAAATTTGTAAGCTGTTTTTTCGGGAAATGTGTTCACATGGTTGAGGAATATATTAAAAAGATTTATTTTCATATTTTTTGAATTCTCTTTCACGTAGAAGTTATTTATTCATAATATGTTAGGCGTTTTATAGATATTATGTTCAATAAATGAACATTTTTATTATATGCCCTGTCCCCGAACTGTCAAGAAATAAAACTTAGAAAACTATATCAAAAAAGGCATTAAATTCTGCTTATGGGTATCCACCCATTTATTGATGTCGGTTATAATGGTTACTAAATTTTTTTTCGGCTGCCAGCCTGTCTGCCGCTGAACGTAAGAATTATCCGTAATATAAATTCGCAGGTCGGATTTTCGCGCTGCTGCAAGCTTGGTGATAGGAATCTTGACTTTGGTAATTTCCCGGACTATCTGGGTTAGCTCAGATAATGAGAAGGTATTTTTGCGGCCGCCGCCAGCGTTAAATACCTTGCCCTGGACCTGACGAAGATTCTGTATCTGATAAAAAATAAGTTCGCACACATCATCAATATGCACGGCGTCACGGAGTTGTTTTCCTGTTCCGCCGTAACCGATGAAAGTTAATTTGCCGTTAAACTTATGCTGAGCGACCCAGAACCCGACAATTCCCTGATCCACGCGCCCCATCTGCCATGGACCGGCAATCACACCCAGGCGGTTAATCACTCCTTTTATATGAAACATATCAAAATATTCCTGGGCAATATGCTCAGAACACAATTTTGTGGAACCGTATAACGAACGCACGCCGCTCAACGGAAATTGCTCGCTAATCCCTTGATAACTGTAACCCACCCCTTGAGTTGTTTTTTTCCAGTCGTATCGCGTGGAAAGTTCCTCACTGGGAATTCTGTTAATCGGATCAATCGGATAAATCCTGCTAGAGGAGAGAAAAATAAATTTTGCTTTATCGCGCCGGGCCAGTTCCAGACAGTTGACAGTCCCGAATAAATTGGTTTCCACCGTGTAACGGGGATCCTGATACGCCGCCAAGACCGAAGGTTCGGCGGAACATTCCACGAGCATATCGATTTTAGGAAGAGAAAACAATTTTTTCTTATTGCGGATATCAGCGCGGATACATAAAATCCCGTAATCTTTCAAGCGTTTTGCGTTGAGGGAGGAACCAAGGCGTTTGAAATTATCCAGACAAATCACCCGGCAGCCTTGCCATTTTTTTTGAATATACAGCGCCAGGCTCGACCCGACAAATCCCGCTCCGCCGGTAATCAATATTGTCTTTTTCATTTTTTATGATAATCCTGCCCGCACAAAAGCTTTTCCATCCAGACATAAAGGATGATAAAAAAATAGCGGCTGCCCATTTCTTTAAGTTTCAAATGGGATTTCTCGATCCGGCGATTATACCAATGGGTCGCGATGATTTTATATTTATACCGTCGCACAATCGCCTTTAAAGGCAGCTCAACGGTGATATTAAAATGCCGGGAAAGAATCGGTTTAATCCCTTCAATCGTGTCGCGCGAATAACATTTAAACGCGTTGGTGACGTCGCGGTAGGAAATCCCAAACAGCAGACTGATCCCAAAATTTACAACACGGTTCAAAAAAAATTTATACCATAGATAATTAACAATGGCGGCCTCTTTGCACCAGCGGTTGCCAAAACAGCAGTCATACCCTTCCTCAGTAATCGCGCGAGCGTATTGGACCATGTCTTTGGGATCATCCGAAGAATCCGCCATGGCCACAATCGCCAGATCTCCTTGGTAAGTGTCGAGCCCCTTTCGGATCGCGTAGCCAATCCCAAAAGCGGCGTCATTATCCACCAGACGGATCCGCCGGTCCTCGCGCCCTAAGTGTTCGACCATTTGACGGGTATTGTCCGTGCTGTGATCATTCACCACGACGATCTCAAAATCGATCCGCGCGCGCTGAAACTCCTCACGGATTCCCGTAATCGTTTTGACAATATTTTTCTCTTCGTTCTTGGCTGGAATAATGACCGAGGCAAGCCCCATACGATTATCTCTTGATCAAGAAAACTCCTCACTTCGTTCGTACTGATTTTCCCTTAAATATTTTAGAGG
>CAYHTV010000004.1:0-40079 GCA_964359575.1 uncultured Planctomycetales bacterium | reverse complement strand
TTAAGGTAACAAGGTGCTAGGAAAGTTTTATACTTTCCTATGCTGTAAAAAATTTCTGAGCGGCAGCAACGCCTGCGCCCACATTAAATTTGTATCCCATTTCATTGAGGACTTTTTCCAAACACGCAATGCCGGTGAGCATGTCATACTCATCAAGACATCCCATATGAGAAATACGGACAATTTTTCCCTTAAGTGTATCTTGGCCGCCGGCAACGGTAATGCCATACGTATCACGCATGATCTTGGCAAGTTTCTCTCCATCGATTCCTGCCGGAAGATTAATCGGCGTAACGGCGTTAGAGATGGAGGATTCATCCGCGAGAAGACTTAAACCTAAGGCTTGTACCGCCGCCCTTGTTCCCTTTGCCAAACGCGCGTAATGGCTAAAAAGTTTTTCCAAACCAACCGTCTTCATCAACTTGATGCTTTCATTAAGCGCTATAATAATCCCGATGGCCGGTGTAAACGGCGTATCGGTTTTGTCAGCCGCCTTCTTGGCTTCTTTTAAGTCAAAATAATATTTGGGATTGGTAGACTTTTCCATCAATACCCAGGCCTTCGGGCTCATGCTAATAAACGCCAAACCTGGCGGCAGCATGAGTCCTTTTTGCGAACCCGCCACCACCACATCCACCCCCCAGTTGTCCGTCTGCAAATCCACAGCGCCTAAGCCGCTGATAGCGTCAACGACTAAAACGGCAGCGGTTTTCTTAACCACTTCGCCAATCGCCTTAATGTCCGTCGTTACCCCGGTCGATGTCTCAACCAGCGTGACAAAAACCGCTTTGATATCTTTTTCCTTATCCAAAATGGGCTTAATCTCAGCCGCGGTCACGGCCTGGCCCCATTTGACTTTCAATACCTTTGGATCAGCGCCGTACGCTCGACACAGTTCAGTCCAGCGTTCGCCAAATTTTCCTCCTTCGACAGTCAGCGCTTTATCCTGCGGCGATAAAAGGTTACACACCGCCGCTTCCATGGCGCCGGTCCCGGAAGAAGTCAAAATCAATACTTCATTTTTCGTCTGAAAAATGTATTTAAGACCTTCGGCCGCCTCTTTCAAATTGGCCTGAAACTGCGGCGTGCGATGATGAATGATAGGCCGGCCTAACGCCTCACAGACTTGAGGAGGAAGCTGAGTCGGGCCCGGAGTGAGCAGAAGATTTCTTTTCATAAACAAATTCCCTTCGAGACTTGAGTGTGTTATTTTAACTTATGAATTACCTTTATTTCTTTTTAACATTGCTTAAAACATCATCGACTAAACCGTAATTTTTTGCCTCGTCCGCAGTCATAAAAAAATCCCGATCCGCGTCATCCTGAATTTTCTCCAACGATTGACCGCTGTGGCGCGCTAAAATCTTATTCAAATCATCCTTAATCCGCAAAATCTCTTTCGCCTGGATCGAAATATCGCTCGCTGTCCCTTGCGTTCCACCCCATGGCTGATGGATCATAATGCGCGAATACGGCAGGGCAAATCTTTTTCCTTTGGCACCGGCGGTCAGCAGCACCGCGCCCATGCTCGCCGCCTGCCCGATACAATAGGTGCAGACCGCTGGTTTAATAAACTGCATAGTGTCATAAATCGCCAAGCCGGCGGTGACCGATCCGCCCGGCGAATTAATATACAAATTAATATCTTTAGCCGCGTCTTCCGACTGTAAAAAAAGCATTTGGGCGATAATCAAGTTCGCTACCACATCATCAATCGGCGTGCCAATAAAAATAATCCGCTCTTTCAGCAAGCGCGAAAAAATATCATACGCCCGCTCCCCGTGGCCTGATTTCTCAACGACAATTGGGACTAATGTCTGTGATTTTAGTTCCATATTATTTGGCCTCCCATGTTGCCTCTTTTAATAAAAGTTCCATGACTTTCCCCGGCACACTTTCCCCTTCTTGGACTTGAATATTTTCCAATTGCGCGATTTTTTCAAGAATCAAATAAATTTTGATATCTTTTTCCACGCCTTCTTTAAATGACTTGTCCTGGCGGAGTTCTTCCTCTTTCTTGGCTATCTCATCTTTGGCAAGATGATGCGATTGCCAATGCTTTTTTGCTTCCGCGACCCGCCGCTCTAATTGCTTTTTAACGAGCGATTGCGGCACATCAAAAGCGGCCTGCCGCAATAGTTCCTCCACAATTTGATTTTCAATATCGATACGATTTTGGCGGTCCTTGTCCACTTCCATCTGCCGTGTCAAAAATTTTTTGAACTCCTCCAAATTCGGATAGCCAAGACCGTGGGCAAACTTATCATCGATTGCGATTTCCTTATCCTCGCCCCGCCCTTTTTTGATAAACTCTAACGTTTTGTTGATTTCATCTTCGGTCACTTGCGAACTTTTCCGCTCAACTTTGATCCCTTTATAATTCTTTAATGTGATTTCCGGCCGGATATCCAATTTCGCCGTAAAGGCAATAATTCCGTCTTTAAAGATCACGTCGTGAATTTCCGGCAGATCCAAAGGGTTAATTTTCTCCTTTTCAATCCCCTCATGATAAACTTCGGGGATAAGTTTTTTTAGGACTTCTTCCTGGGCAAGCTTGCTGTGGTGGGATTCCACCAAGTGGCGGGGGGCCTTGCCGGGACGAAACCCTTTGATTTTCGTCACTCGGCCGATTTCGTCATAGACCTGATTCATGGTCTGGGAAACCCGTTCCTTGGAAATTTCAAATTTGAGCTCTCGTCTTAAACCATCCACTTTCTTCACTTCTAATTTCATGTATCTTTACTCCTTATCCAGTTGTCCTGCCGTGTTTTTCTTCCGGCGCTTTTTATTTTACATACTAAATTTCTCGCCTAGATAAATCTTGCGCGCCCGCGGATCATTGATCAAATCCTGCGCGCTGCCTGAAATGAGAATTTTTCCATCGGCAATGAGATACGCCCGATCCGTAATCGAAAGGGTTTCACGCACATTATGATCCGTTAATAATATACCTAATCCTTTTTTTTTCAAATCTTTTATTATTTCTTGCGCTTCGGCCACCACAATCGGATCAATCCCCGAGAACGGTTCATCCAACAGGAGAAAAGACGGATTGGTGACCAGCGCGCGCGTGATTTCCAGCCGCCGGCGCTCCCCACCCGAAAGAGTATACGCCCGACTCTTGGCTAAATGAGCGATATTCAATTCCTCTAAAAGCGACTGCAGCCTTTTGCGGCGTTCCCGTGGGCTGATATTTAAAGTTTCCAAAATCGCCAGGATATTTTCTTCAACTGTCAATTTGCGGAAAATGGAGGATTCCTGCGCCAGATATCCCATACCTAAGTGGCAGCGCGCGTGAATCGGCCTCTTAGTGACATCCTCCTCATCAAAAATAATACGCCCTTCTTCGGGAGCCACAATCCCCACCGCCATATAAAAGGTCGTGGTCTTCCCTGCTCCGTTAGGGCCAAGAAGTCCGACGATTTCCGAACGTCCCACGCTGATGCTAAGGCCATCGACCACCCGTCGGCCACCGTATTGCTTAACTAATCCGCGAGCCTCCAGCAGATTCATGGTTTTCCTTTTTTATTGAGAAAGGTTTCCGAAAATATTCATATCATTCCCGCCTTCGGTCGACATAATCAGCTTCGGCCGTCCGGTTAAAGTGAGCTTTTGATCCTCGGCAGAGTAAACCGCGGTTTCCGAGTAACTTTTATTCTCTCCCTGCGTGACTTCCACATGGCCTGTGCAAACCACTTTCTGAATCTTTTTTGCCTGGGCGTCAAAAAAAACTTCCATTTTATCCGCCTTCAATTGTCGTCCAGTCTGAATCGCCACCACATTTTCGTTAAAAACAGCGCTGTTCTTGAGCTGATCAATTTCCATAGGGCCGTCACAGGTGATGATAATTTTATCCGCTGGCAGAGTTTCTTCCTTTTCCGGCGTAATCTGAACCGTCACATCTTCGTTGAGCTGGGCAAGTTTCATATTAGGGTGGGCCTCAACACCCGTACCCGTTGCTATCATCTGCTCGTGCGTAATCGTCACAAAGTCATCCGTCTTAACCAAATCTTCGTTACGGTGCCAATCGAGACTCTCTGTGGTTAATTTTGCCCCTTCTTCCGTCGTGATAACCACATTTCTCTCTAAATGGATATTCCCATTATCCTTATTAATATTGCCCCGCTTAGCCTTCAAGTTCACTTTTTGATCCCCATAGCTATTGGCGACAATATTGGTAAGTTTTATGGTATTGCCCAAAACATCCGCGGTATCGCCCTGCACATCCCAAGCTTTATTGCCGCCGTCAGTATACCCCTGCAGATTAAAACCCTGGAATTGCTGAAGTGGATCCTCGGCAAAAAGCGCAGGTGCTAAAAACACATTGACAATCCCTAAGAGCAGCGATAAGAAAAAAAACTTTGTTTTCATAAATTTCCTTATTTAACGTTATTTAATCTTTAACGCCGTGTGCGAGTTTTTTTTATGTGTCATTGCGAGGAGCGTTTTTTGCGACGAAGCAATCTTTGCATCGTTTAAAAGATTGCTTCGCCTAAAAAGCAGGCTCGCAATGACACGAAACTCGCACACGACGTTAATCTTTAGGCAGATTCTCCCATTTCATTTGGGTTTTTAAAATCAATTCAACGACTTCCCGAACCGCCCCGGCTCCGCCGCTTTTGGTTGTAATATGATCACACACGCGCTTCACTTCCACGACAGCGTTGGGCACAGCCACCGCAAATCCAACGCGCCGCAAAACCGGAATATCCGGCAGATCATCGCCGATAAAACATACCTCTGCGTCAGAGACACGCAAGGCCTTGAGCATTGTTTCATAGGCCTTGATTTTAGGAAACGCATTTTGATAGACCTTATCAATTATTAAATCTTTGGTGCGGGCGGTGACGGCCTTGGCGCTGCGTGCCGAGATGACCGCAGTCTTCAACCCAGCCTTTTTCAAAAGCACGAGCCCGAAACCGTCCTGCACATCAAAATTTTTAGTTTCGCTGCCATCACCGTTTATAATGATGCGGCCATCGGTTAAAACACCATCCACATCCATCGCTAAAACTTTGATCTTTTTAATTTTTTCATTCATTTTAAACCAATCCTGCCTTAAGCAAATCCTGCACATCCAGCAGCCCCACCAACCGTGATTGTCCGTCTACAACCGGCAATTCATCGATTCCGCGGTCCTGCAAAATACGTAACGCCTCCACGGCCAGCTTATCTTTTGAAATCGTGGTTGGATGCGTTGTCATGACCTCCTTGACTTTCCGCGATAACAAATTTACATCTGTTTCTAAATGCCGCCGCAAGTCCCCATCCGTAAAAATCCCTACGAATCTTCCCTGCTTGTTGATAATACATGCCGAGCCGCAGCGAGCCTGCGTGATAGCCAAAAGCACATCTTTAATAACCGCCGCCTCTTTGACCCTTGGATAATGATTGCCTTTACGCATAATATCCTCAACCTTCAAAAGCAATCTGCGACCCAGCGCGCCACCGGGGTGATAAAGGGCAAAATCCTCCTTTTTAAATCCTTTGCGGTCAATCAGGCATGCGGCCAAGGCATCACCCATCACGAGCATGGCGGTCGTTGCAGTCATCGGCGCCAGCCCCAAAGGGCAGGCTTCTTTCTTCACCGAAACATTCAGCGTGACATCACTATGATGGGCGAGGACCGATTTGGGATTGCCGGTCAGGGCAATAATTTTTGCGCCAATTTTTTTAATAATCGGCAGCAGCCGTTTCGTTTCCTCGGTCTCACCGCTGGAAGAAATAATAATCAAAATATCCTGGCGCGTCACCTGCCCTAAATCCCCATGCACCGCCTCGGCGCTGTGCATCCAGAGACTCGGCGTTCCCGTCGAAGAAAAAGTGGAAGCAATCTTGCGCCCGATGATACCGGTTTTGCCCATCCCGGTCACCACGACCCGGCCGCGGCATTTACAAATCAAATCCACCGCCTGCAAAAAGCGGCCGTCAATCTGCTTAGCCAAATCGCGGATAGCCTGGGCTTCGATCTGAATAACTTTTTTAGCGCGCTGAAGGGACATTTATTGGGATTTATGCTTTACAATTTTATCAATCGCTTTTAAATTACTGAGCAATTTTTCTAATTGAGCCAACGGCAGCGTATTCGGCCCGTCCGAGAGGGCTTTCTGCGGATTGGGATGAACTTCAATAAAAATGGCATCACACCCTGCCGCCACCGCACACCGCGCCAAAAGCGGAATAAATTCACTCTGCCCGCCTGATACCGTACCTAAACCGCCCGGCTGCTGCACGCTGTGCGAGGCATCAAACACGACCGGATAACCGGTTTTGCGCATGATAGCGAGCGACCGGAAATCACTCACCAAATTATTATAACCAAAGCTCACTCCGCGCTCGGCCAAAAGAATCTTTCGGTTGCCGGTTGATTCTAATTTTTTAACTATCGCTGCCACATCCCAAGGCGCTAAAAATTGCCCCTTCTTAACGCTGACAATTTTCCCGCTGCGGCCCGCCGCTAAAAGCAAATCGGTCTGCCGCGATAAAAACGCCGGAATCTGGATCACATCCAGCACTTGTGCGGCTGGGGCAACTTCATCGATCGTATGCACATCGCTTAAAACTGGAACGTTTAATCTGCTTTTAACTTCCTTTAGCACTGCTAAACCCTCGGCCATGCCCAGTCCCCGAAAAGAGGAAATAGATGTCCGGTTAGCCTTATCATAACTCGCCTTAAAAATAAAAGGAACGCCGGCACGCTGAGTGATTTTCTTGATGGCCTGCGCTGTTTTTAAAACCAAACCGCGGCTCTCGATCACACAAGGCCCGGCGATCAAGACAAACGGCGACCCGGCGCCGATTTTTATTCTTCCTAATTGAATAATTTTCACTTTAGCAGACTTTCGATCTTTTTTAAATCTTCCGGCGTATCCACGCCGATCGTCTCAATATCTGTTTCAATGGTCTTGATTTTGTAACCGGCTTCCAAGACCCGCAATTGCTCCAACTTTTCAATAGATTCCAAATGCGACTTGGGCAAATCCTTGAATTTGAGCAAAAATTCCTTGCGGTACGCATACAACCCTACGTGCTTGTAATAATTAATATCATCAAATTTTTTCTTATCCCGGTTAAACGGAATAGCCGAACGCGAAAAATACAAGGCGTTGCGGTTTTGGTCAATAACGACTTTCACCACATTGGGATTTTCCAGGTCATCTTTGCTTTCGATAGGTCTAACCGCGGTCGCCATCATACAAGTCCGGTCATCCAGCATCGTCTGTACCAAGTGATCAATGACCTTGGGATCAACGAGCGGTTCATCCGCTTGAATGTTAATAACCACTTTCACTGCTAAAGGGCCAACCGCCTCGGCGATTCTATCAGTTCCCGAAATATGTTTCCGCGAGGTCATGACCGCTTTGGCGCCAAACTCATCCACCGCCTTCAAAATCCGCTCATCGTCACAGGCGATAAGAATTCTGTCCAGCAATTTGCTTTTACGGGCGCGTTCCCAAGCATGCTGAATCAAATACTTGCCCTTAAGCTTGGCTAAAACTTTGCCCTCAAACCGTGTTGAGCCCCAGCGGGCCGGAATAATGCCTATGGATTTCATAAAGGTCACATGTCACACGGTCACACGGTCACACGTCACAAGTAGCATGAAACGACTTGTGTCTTGTCAAGGGACGACCCTTCGGGTCGCCACTTGCCCGTGGCATGACCACGGGCAAGTACGGCATCAATCCACGGGCAGAGCCCGTGGCATCTGATGCTGTGACATTGTGACTTTTCTAAGTGTGCTCTGTCTTTTCTTCGCGAATGGCTGCTAAAAGTTCATCGCGGGTAACTGTCGCGGTCCCCATTTTTCCCACCACCACACCGGCCGCATAATTGGCTAAATCCGCTGACTGCAGTTTACTTGCCCCCGCAGCCAAACTAAGCGTAAAAACTGAAATCACTGTATCACCAGCCCCAGTGACATCAAAAACCTCCTTAGCCTTGGTATGAATATGCACCGGCTTCTTCCCATATTCAAACAGCAACATCCCCTGTTCCCCCAGCGTAATCAGTAACGATTCCAGACGCAAAAATTTTAATAACTGCTCTCCCGCCTTCATCACATCTTCGTTGGTAAGCAGGCGGTCCGTGTTGAACGACAATTCCCGCCAATCAGGCTGAGTGATAAGAAGATTCCGGATCGCATTCTCCGTTTCCTTTTTATTAGGCGTAATAGCCGTGACTTCCCGGTAATAGCCAAAATGATCATCTTTCGGATCAACGGTGATGATCTTCTTTTTACGTTTAGCCAAGTCGCAGACGTCTTGCAGCAGTGACGCCGTAATCATTCCTTTCCCATAATCCGAAATAATCACGGCATCAAAAATATTGATGTTATTGTGAATAAAATTTAAAATTTTTGAGGTAAGAGTACTCGAACACTGATCGATTTTTTCACGGTCCAAGCGCAGAACCTGCTGATGATGGGCGGCAACACGGGTTTTAAGGATGGTGGGCATTTTTTCATCGATAACGACCGCGCGGCTAGAAATTTTTCGTTTACGCAGTTCGTTCAAGAAGATTTCCCCTTCGGGATCGGTTCCAATCCGGCCGACCAAAGCTACCTGCGCGCCCAATGTCCTTAAATTATTGGCCACATTCGCGGCCCCGCCCGGGGCATAGGCCGCAGCTCCTTCCTGCAATACAATCGGCACCGGAGCCTCCGGAGATATCCGCGAAACATGGCCGCGGATATGCTGATCAAGAATCAAATCACCGACAACCAGAATATTTTTCTTCCTAAATTTGTTGATAATACTTTTATAAACGCTCATTTAAGAACATCCTTAACTTAAACTATTTTAATATCTTAGGGCAAAAAATCGATGCTGATTTTAACATAGTTTAAAAAGCGCGTCAACTGCTTCCAAAACGTCTGATACGGCAATGGGATCCGAGCTTCCTGGTGATACCGAAACCACCTTGGCGTTGCTGCTTAATGGCCGCCAGCGTTCCCAATTGATCCCCGGCTGATTACGGGTAAAAATAGATACAACCGGTGTGCCGACCGCGGCCGCCACATGAACAGGTCCAGAATCATTGGAAATCAGCAAGTGACAGCGTTTTAAAAGGCTGGCCAGTTGGCTGACTGATGTCTGGCCGGTTAAGTCATGGGAAGGAACCTTTAGCAAGGGTTTCATGTCTAAAGCTAAGACTTGAATATCCGCCGCGCCAATTAAAACAAATTGGCAAGGATACTTTTCTTGAAGACTATTCATGGTTTCCGCGAATCGTTCGACCGGCCAACGCTTTTCCGGCCCGCTGGCCCCCAAATGAATAGCGACAATCCGCTCCACCGGCTCAAAATGGCATTGACGAAAAAAATCCTCGGCCCAGAGCTCAGCCCCTTTTTCGAGTGGCAGGGACATCTGTCCCCGGCCGTTCTCGATTCCTAAAAATCGCAATACGTTTAAGCAATATTCGGATTCATGTTTTTCTCCCAAAGGACGAACATCCTTTATTCTTTTCGTCAGAAGAAATCCCCATTTATTGTTATGGTAACCAATGCGATCTGGAATCCCTGCCAAAAAGCAAAAGGCATTGGTGCGTCTTTTCGTATGAAAAACAACCGCCAAATCAAATTTCCTTTGACGCAGCAAACGCGCTAACCGCCAGAAGCCTAACATCCCCCGATGCACACCTTTACGATCATCCATAATAACTTCATTCAAATAGGGATTACCCTCCACCAAATCACGGGTAGCAGCAGCAACGATCATAGAGATCTTCGCGTGGGGAAAATTCTTTCGTAAAACCTCAACCGCGGGAGTTGTTAAAATCACATCACCGATGCGATCCGTCCGCACAATAAGAATATTTTTATAATTTTTCATGGATGCGTCAAGGGACGACCCTTCGGGTCGCCACTTGCCCGTGGCATGAAACCACGGGCAAGTACTGCAGCTAAATCCACGGGCAAGCCCGTGGCCTTAGCTTCCGTAAAGGTGACACCTTTTTCGGTAAAACGGATTGCGGCAAAAATTTCTTCGGCTGAAACCGCCTTCATGCACTCGTGCGCGATAGGCAAACGCGGATTTTCACAGGCTGCGCAGGAAACATCTTTGTGGATAAAATAACTTGTCTTTCCCCACGGGGCGGCAACCACCGGATCCGTTGGGCCAAAAATTGTTACCACCGGGATGTCAAGATAACTGGCCAAATGCATAGGGCCGCTGTCATTGACAATGGACAAGGAACTGCGCCGCATCAATTCCGCAAGCTGCAAAAGCGTTGTCTGCCCGCTTAAATTAACAGGGGTGTGCCGCATTTTTGTCAGAATACGATCAACAACCTTAACGCCTTCTCCATCACCCATAAAAATAATTTTGACACCATAGGATTCCGTGAGCTTATCACATAATTGGGCAAATCCTTCTTCCGTCCAGCGCTTGCGCTGATCCGCTGCCGATGGACAAACCATTACAAATTTTTGATCATAACCGATTTTCTCATGGATGATCTGATCCACATACTCTTTGTCGCGAGGAGAAATATAGAGACCTGTTTTAGGATACGTTGAAAAATTAAAATCCACAACAGATTTTAAACGGTTCAAATGTCTAAGCCGCATGTGTATGGCTGGGTCATTGCGCAAAAAAGGCGAGGTGCGATATTTAGCCCCGATGAGAAACGGAATGGCGGTATTACGCAAATCCACCACCAAATCAAAGCGCTCCTGGCTCAGCCGCCAAACCAGAGCGAAAGTTCTAAAAAATGGCTGATGTTTATCAAACACATAAACTTGTTGAATGCATGGGTTGCTTTTTAATAATGATTCTCCCTTGGGGCCCAAGACAACCGATAATTGCGCCTGCGGAAATTCGCCGCGCAGGACATCAATAACCGGGAAGGAAACAATGACATCCCCAATATTGCTTAAAGTGATAAGCAGTACTTTTTTAATTTTTGTCTTATCGATTTTGTGCGCCATGGGATTAACCGCATCAATAAACACGCTGAGGAATTTTGGCCGGCAATTGTTGAATCGCTTCGACCACCTGTTCTACGGTGATGGACTGCATACAGACATTATCGGGGCATTGCAAATGATAACAGGCCTGGCGGTTGCACCCCACATCATTCGAGATTGCGATATGCGCGCCTTTGCCCCGCGGCCCGGTCATCTCAACTCTCGTTGGTCCGAATAAACCGATAAGCGGTGTTCCCACGCCGCTCGCCACATGCAAGGGCCCGGAGTCGGACGAAATCACCACATTCGCCCGCTGCATGAGACCGGCGAGCTGCTTTAAATCCGTTTGTCCCGCTAGGATAATGGGATGAACGCCGCTATTTTCCGCAATGAATGCAACAAGCTCTTTGTCCTTGGGAGCGCCGGGGATAACAATTTTAACCATAAAATTCTTTTCTAAACGCTCAACCAATTTCGAAAAATTTTCTTTCGGCCAACGCTTTAAATCCCAATTGCCGCCCGTGTTAATCACCACAACAAAATCTTTGCTGGTAATGCCGTATTTCTCCAGCATTGTTTCTATATTTTTTCGCGCTTGTGCCTCTAGCTGAAGCTCACAACTGCGATCCTGCACCGGCACACCAAAGGCCTCCACCACCCGCAGATAATAATCGGCACGGTGCAAAAGCTGCGCCGGCTGAGAAACCTTGACCCGATGCGTCAATAAAGGCCCCTTGGCTTTAATATCATACCCCACGCGAATCGGGATCCCCGCTAAAAAAACGAGCAGCGCCCGTGTCAACGATCGGTGCAGTAAAAAGGCAATGTCAAATCTTTGCCGTCGCAATTCCAAAATCAACTGCATTTTTTTCCAGGGAGTACAATGCGGCCCTTCTTCATCATAAATGATAACCTGATCGACACCCGGACTGCTTTCTAAGACCTCCTTGATACGCGGTACGCCTAAGCAGGTGATTTTTGCCGTTGGATAAGCCTGCCGTAATGCCCTAAACACCGGTGTTGAAAAAACAACATCTCCTAACCAATTAACATTAACAACGAGGATATTTTTCATTGTCGCGAAGCCAGAACTGTTTGATAAACTTGCAATGTTTTTTGAACCATTTGTTCGGCCGAAAAATTCTCGGAAATAAATATCCGGGCTTGCTGGCCAAGCCGTTTGGCCTCTAACCGATTTTCTAAAAGATTTATAATAGCCTCCGTTAAATCTTTAGAGTCATTAGGATTAACCAGCAAACCGGTTTTTCCATGCTCGATCAAACTCACAATCCCGCCGATGCGGCTACCGATAACCGGTAATTCCACGGCCTGGGCCTCCATTAACGAAATTCCTAATCCTTCATCGAGCGAAGGCAAAACAAAAATATCAAAGATAGGCAAAATTTCATCTGTTTGATTACTGACCGGAATAAAAAGAATATTATTTTGCAAGTTGAGCTGCTGGGCTAAATTCCGTAAATTATTTTCTTCCCGCCCTTGACCTACGATCATAAGCTTTGTGGAAGGAAATTTCTTGACGACTGCTTCCATGGCTTTAATCAAAACTTCATGCCCTTTCACCCCTACCAGACGGGCAATGATTCCGATCAATGGTTCTTCTGCTAAATGAAATTCTCTGCGCTTTTGCGCCTTCAGCTCATCATTAACCGGCTTAAATTTATTAACATCCAGTCCATTGTGAATCAAAAAAACCTTCTCTGAGGGAGTTCGAAAATCATTTAACAAATGATTCATCACTGCCTTGCTAATGGCAATCACGGCATCCCCCCAGCAGGGGAACCACTGCCGGGAAAATCGAACTTTATAAAATCCATGACAGGTGGCGATATAAGGAACCTGGGTCATTGGGCTGAGTAATTGCCCCAGGACTTGAGTAACGCGGGTTTGGCTATGAAGTATATCAATTTTTTTATCTTTAATAAATCTTTTCAAAATAAACAGGGATGAATAGACTTTAGGATTGAGCTCCGATTTGACTTTAATATCTAATTGAATATGTTGTGCGCCTGTGTCCTGAAATCGCTTGAGGAGTTCTCCGGCGCTTGTTGCCAGATAAACCTTGTGGCCCTGGCGGATCAGCCCTTCCGTCAAGGTTAAAAGATAACTGGTAATCCCGCCGGTGTTTAAATGCGTGCTCAGCAGTAAAATATTCATTCCGCAAACCCCATAAGCTCTTTAACTTTCAAGGACACTTCTTCTGGAGTGATATCCCGCATGCAAACATGCGTTTTAATACGGCAAGTAGAACTGTAACATGGCGCGCAAGTCGGATTTTTCTCAATCACCCGAAAATTTTCTGCCGGAGGCAAGTGCCGCAAAGACGACGTGGGCCCAAACAAAGCCACAAATGGCGTATGCATGGCAGCCGCCAGATGCAGCGGCGCCGAATCCGGCGTAACATAAACCCGGCACTTTTTAATCAAACCCGCCAGTTGTAAAATATCAGTTTTTCCGGTAAGATCGGCCGGCTTACTTTTAGCCAAACTTAATACCCGCCGCGCTTTTTCTTTGTCTTTTTCCATCCCCGTTAAGATCACTCGGATATTCTGAGCCGCCAAACTGTCACACAAACGGACAACATATTCGAGCGGCCAATTTTTTGTCTCCCATTTTGCCGAAGCAGAAAGGTTAATCCCAATGATATTATTGGATCCGCTGAGCCATTCGGAATCCAGCAATTCATCCACATATTTATTGTCCTGCGGTGAAGGCCATAACTCCAACAACGAATCGGGCTTGTACGTGATGCCTAACATTTGTAAAATCTGAAATTGATGCTGCACAGGCGGCAGCTCATGGCTAGGATTTTTTACGGAATTTGAAATCAAAAAACCAAATTTATTATTTCGATAGCCGTAGCTTTCCCGCGGGAAAGCTAAAAATGAAAGTATGTGGCTCTTACGGTTATTTTGAAAATCCACAACCATATCAAAACGGTATTTGCGTAATTTGCGGGCAAAACGAAGTGTCTTCCACCATCCGCGATGTTTCTCATGAGCATCAAAAATAATCAATCCATCCAAATACGGGCAGCGCTGTAAAATTTTTTTTGACTCTTCGCCAACTAAACAATAAATTTTGGCTTTCGGGTATTTCTCGCGCAACGCCTTAAGCGAGGCCGTAATAAGAACCACGTCGCCCAGCGCACTCAATTTTATAACGAGAATGTTCAAAGAATCCAAAAGTTCTTCATAAACTTTAAGCGTCTGGCCAGCCATCCGTTCAAGCGTAAAATTCCTTTCTAATTTTCTCTTTGCTTGGCTAGCCAACTTTGTCGCTAAGGGCTTGTCGGTGAGAATGCGGATCACGGCGTGCGCCATGGCGTCAATCTCCTTGGGTAAAACTAACAGCCCGGTTTCCTCATCCTCAATAATCTCGACAACCCCACCCACCTTAGTCGCCACAACCGGCACACTCGCGGCCTGCGCCTCCAAAATAACCCGGCCAAATGCCTCCTGGGTTACGGTCGAAAGGACTAAACAATCGGTATTCGCCAAAAGCTGCGGGATATCTTTGCGGTTTCCCAAGAATTCCACTGAATCATTTAATCCTAAGCGCTGTACCAGCAATTCCAGCTCATGCCGGTAAGCCTCTTTTTGGGATGGCGCATCACCGATGATCCAAATCCGCACTAAAGGCATAGTGCGCACTACCTTAGCCATGGCTCTTAAAAAATACGTATGTCCCTTAAGAGGAGTCAACCGTCCAATGATTGAAATAACATATTGCGATTTTCCGGGTTGGCCTGGCCGCGGGATATCAAATTTTTCCAAATCCACACTGCGCGGTATCAAACGGATATGCTTTGCCGAAACGCCAAAATTTTCAATCATGTGCCGTCCGATAACTTCGCTGGGCACTATGACCAATTTCGGCCACCCCATCACCCGGCTAAACCAATGATTCGAATAATACCCATGACAGGTCGTAACCAGCGGTGCCGTCGTTTTACGGCACGCAAAATACGCAATCCAGGCCGGAACGCGGGAACGGGCATGAACAATGTCAATTTTTTCGTTTACAATAATTGTACGAAGCGCTTTAATAGATTTCAGAATCAGCCACAAAGATTTCTTATGCACCGGCAAGGCATAATGCTTAGTCCCAAAGCGCTGTAATTCATCGACCAGTGTTCCGCCGTTAGAAACTACAACCGAATGATGACCATGCTGGACAAAATATTTCGCAAGGTCTACTGTCCCGGTCTCCACGCCACCGACATTCAATTCAGGGAGAATCTGTAAAATTCGCATAAATAAATCCCCTAGTTTTTAAAACTAAATCAATAACCGGATGGCTTCCAGAATCGTTGTATGATCATCCAGCCGGTTGGTCCGCATCTTATTTTTTGCCACATTATAAATCGTGCGCCCGATATTTTTAACATCCGTTGAAATAATATACCCTTGGGCATTCAACTGTTCAATAAAACGGTCATGCTTAAATGATCGCTGCAAAAACTTGTCTCTTTTGGCCGCGGAAAAGACAATAGTATTCTTGCCAGAGCTCGCCGCCTCTGAAACCATGGAAATACTATCCCCCGAAACGATCACCATATCCGATAAGCCTAAAATGCCTCCCACGGCTTCCGGCACATCCTGGCGATTGGCCAAAATCAATAACGCACAGCTCGGATGTTTTTTAACTTCCCGAAGCAATAAACTTTCTATCGCCGCGGATGTCCGGCGGGAGGTTGTAATCAAAAGGTCGGCGTTGGCCTGCTGTGCCACTTCCCGCACTTGATTGATAATAATTTTGACCTGTTTTTCAGGAAGAATATACTCTTTCGTGTCACCGCCGAATAAGATTCCAATTTTCAACCGCTGTGTAAATTTTAGGTGCGAGAATCGTTTCAACAATAATTCACTTTGTTCTCGAAGATATTCTCCGGTAATAAGATTGGGAGCCCCCCGGGTCATCACAATATTATTACGGACAGATGCCGTTTTGGGTTGATCATGCTGCGGCAAGAATACCAAATCAAAACGTTTATAATTTAATAACCCTGGCTTTAAGATCACCACACTCTTGGCCTGTTGATCGGTGGATAATAAATAATTTACTCCCGCCATCGCAGAACCGCAAGAGACAATAAAATCCGCCTTCGAAAACATCACGGCTTTAAATGACTCTTCGGTTAAAAATAATTTCATCATTTCCAGCCGTCCCTGCAAGATAAACGCATTCGCTAAAATACTAAAAACCGACATCAATCGCCCCAGCAATTTATTTTTAAAGGCAATTTTCACAATCGTGGTGGTCGATTGAATCCCCCGGTCAATGAGCGCGCTCTGTAGAATATTTGCGATGGCCTGCGACTGTCGCAGATGCCCGGTGCGGCCATCATCCAGAACGACAATCGTCGACTCCTTGGAGTATTTCCAAATCTTATAAAACCACATGTACTCCGCCGGATATTGTTTAATATAACCCTCCATAATCGCAACGATTTTTTTCAAATTAGCCAAAATATCCTGCTCGGTATCCCCGGTATTTACTAATTCTAAAGGAGGA
Organism: uncultured Planctomycetales bacterium; assembly: GCA_964359575.1. Taxonomy (GTDB): domain Bacteria; phylum Omnitrophota; class Gorgyraeia; order Zapsychrales; family GWA2-47-8; genus 2-02-FULL-48-11. The sequence goes on along the minus strand of CAYHTV010000004.1, from coordinate 23,635 downwards.
TGAATAACTAAACGGTGGTAGTGCCCTTTTTCGCGGATGATAATAGAAAAACAAATCGGCACATCGAATTTTAGTCCTAATCGGATCGCGCCCACGGACATCGAGGCCTGACGGTCGAAAAACGGCACCAAGACCCCGTCTCTGCCTCCCTGATCCACCACCAGACCGATGATCTCGTTATTCTGCAAACTCTTGACCATCTCGCGCGTTCCAAAACCGCGCGAGAGCACAATGTTTCCGCTGCAAGCGCGATAACTGTTTAAAAGCTCATCAAGTTTGGAATGGCGTTTCTGCGGATTGACAATTACTTTATAAGGATGCTCCATCATCGCGCAGGAAAGGCTGGCCAACTCCCAACTCCCAAAATGCATCGCCAGAAGAATCACCCCCTTATTTTTTTTAAGCGCCGCAGTGATGTGCTCCCGTCCTTCCATGGGAATCAGTTGATCAAATTTCTCACGGTTCATGAGCGGCAAACGGAAAAATTCAATCAAATTTTGACCATAATTTTGAAAAAACTTTTTGGTGATCCTTTTAATTTCATTCTGACTCTTACTTCTGGAAAATGCCACTTTGAGATTGGCAGAGGCGAGTTGTTTATGCCGGATATCAAAATAATAAACAACCACACCGATCAAGCGCCCCAAGGCCAGAGCCGCATGGACTGGCAGCAAACGCACAAAAAAACCAAAAATTTTTAAGCTTAAATAATAAAAATGTTCCATCAATTAATCCCGGCACACATTCAAAATTTTATTCAAGAAATCCTCTTTGCCTTCAATAATCTCGATTTTGATCTTTAAAACAAGCACCGTAAGGCTGTCTGCGAACAATTCCCAAAAAGGCTGTAACTTAACCGCATCCTTTTGTGTGGTAATCACGGTAGCAATCTGCTGCCTTCGGCAGAAATCGACAATTTTTTCAATATCCACCCGCTGATACCGGTGATGGTCAAGAAAAGCAAAATTGTGTTTTACCTCAGCATTCAAAAAGGATAAAGTTTTTACGAATGAATCCGGATCGCCTATGCTGCAGAAAGAACATACCGCCTTTCCGTTAAGGGAAGTCAAATCAAAAACCGCCTTTGGATTTTTTAAGGCCACTAAGCAAAACGGCTGATGAATAGCCTTTACCAGCAAGGCGTGCGGGTTAATGATTTTTAATTTGCTTTTGGTGAGTTCGACAATGTACGAATCGATTTCGGTTTTGGTCAAAATAAAAATGTCCGCTCGCTTAAGCGAACTTAAGGGTTCACGTAAAATGCCCCGCGGGATCAATTGTTGGCTGCCAAAAGGATTAGTTGTGTTAATCGCCACAATATCTAAATCCCGCCTGATCCGCCAATGCTGAAATCCATCATCCAGCACAAAGACATCCGCTGAATTCCGAGCCAAAAAATCTTGGGCGCACTTGGCCCTGTTCGCCCCCACTAAAATCGCAGCGCCAGGCAGCGATGATTCAAGCAGTTTAGCTTCATCACTGCCATTGTATTCATCGGCCATATAACCCCGAATAAGCACGGCTGGTTTCAAACCTTTTTCTTGCAAGAATCGCACCACGTATTCCACGAGTGGCGTCTTGCCGGCGCCCCCCAGCGTGATATTACCGATACTAATGACCGGCGTATTTAAGCGACAACACCGCAGAAGACGAATTTTATAGGAAAAGACAATGCCTCGGACAATCCCACCATATAGAATGGAAAAAAAATATAACACACCCTTTAGAATTTTCGCGATCGGAGTATTTAGCCGATCCGTCATGATATTATATAAGTACATTTTCATTTTGCGGCGCTACTTTTAAAAATTTCGCCAATACTTTTTAATGTCCGCTCGGTCGCACCCTGATTTTCCTGAATTACTTCTCTAGCCGCTGCACCCATCGCTTCGCGTTGATGCGGGTTCTTTAATAACTGAATCAATTCCGTTTTAAATTCTTCCGTATTATTCACCTGCATAAGCGCGCTGGCCTTCTTGAATAATTCCACAACATCTTTAAAATTCTGCGTATTCGGCCCAACAATAATTGGTTTCGCAAAAGAGGCCGGTTCAATGATGTTTTGCCCGCCGTAACCGGTCAAACTTTTTCCCACAAAAACAATCTCGGCCAAACCGTACAAAGATCGCAGCTGCCCCATAGTATCCATAATGACAACCTGACGCGGTTCCCATGGCATACCGGCTAACTCAGAAAATTTTACCGGTAATAAATTCTTTTGCCGTACCACATTTACAATTTCCAAAGTACGCTCGGGATGGCGCGGGGCAAGCACCAGCCGCAACTGCGGAAATTCTTCCGTGAGCGATTGCAAAATCTCAAGAATGATCTCCTCTTCCCCTGGATGAGTACTCCCCGCAACCCACAGCCATTCATTCCTTAGAAGCCCCACATCCTGACGGGTGAGTATTGTTGGCAAGGCCACATCGTCAAATTTCATGTTTCCACTAACCCGCACTCTTTCCTTTCGCGCTCCGAGCTGGATCACGCGCCCTGCGTCTTCCTCACTTTGCATGCAAAAAATATTGACATAGCTGAGGATTTCTTTCACAAAAAACTTTAATATTTTGTATCCGGCAAAAGATTTTAATGAAACCCGTCCATTAATTAAAACAATCGGGATTCCCTGTTTATACAAAGCCCAAAAAAGATTCGGCCAAATTTCCGTCTCGGCGTTGATATAAACTTTTGGCTTAATCCTTTGGATGTATTGAGTAACCGCGGAATGAAAATCCAAGGGAGCAAAAATAATTTTAATATGTTGAAACCTTGACCGCGCCAGATCATAACCAGTTGCCGTGACTGTCGAAAGAACAATTTGATGCCGCGGGTAACGCTGCCGAAGCTGATTAAGAAGTCCTTGCATCGCTAAAATCTCGCCGACACTGACCGCATGAACCCAAATATTTTCCTTGGCTTGAATTTCATCTGTCAAAGATTTCGGCCACCATCCAAAACGCAGCCTAAAATTGCGATGCACCTTTCCCTTCAGCAAAAGGAATGGAAAATACACGATAAAGGCAACAAAAAATATAAAATTGTAGAGGATGAACATACGCTTAGGCCGCACGATCCCATATCACAAGACGCAAGTCGTTTCATGCGACCGGTGACGTGTGACCTTGTGACTCATTTACGCCCGCGGATGGGCCTTGTCGTAAACGCTTTTTAACCGTTCCATGGTGACATGCGTGTAAATTTGGGTTGTTGATAAATTCACATGCCCTAACAGTTCTTGCACCGAGCGCAGATCCGCCCCGCGATTCAAAAGATGTGTGGCGAATGAATGCCGCAACATGTGCGGCGAGACATTCATTTTCAAACTCGTCTGCGCAATGTATTTATTGATGATGTTACGAATGCTGCGATCCGTAATGCGTGTTCCATTTTTATTTAAAAAAATCGCATTGGACTTATGCCGGCGGTGATCGAGATATCCCTTGATAGCCTTTAAGGCCGTATCGCCGATTGGCACCAGCCGTTCCTTTTTTCCCTTGCCCATGACGCGGACGATGTTGCTGATAAAATCAACGTGTTCGACGTTCAGCCCAACTAACTCACTGACGCGTAACCCAGAACTGTACAAAGTTTCCAGAATCGCCCGGTCGCGCTGTCCTGCCGCTTGCGCCAGATTGGGACACTCAATTAATGTTGTCATTTCCTGCTCGCTTAAAAAATGCGGCAGCCGCTTATCCAGCTTAGGCGTCATAAGCAAAACAGTCGGATTCTCTTTGATATATCCTTCACGCTGCAGAAATTTAAAAAAACTCCGAATGGCTGAAATTTTCCGCGCCAGGGTGCGCGGTTTAAGATTACGGTTACGCAAAAGTGCCAAATATTTACGCAGCTGCAAATACTCAACCTTTTCCACCAATAGCGGTGCGTTGGCATTATGAAACTCTTCCAAATCAATTCCGTAATTCAGAATTGTGTGCGCAGAATAATTCTTCTCAATCTCTAAATAAGATAAAAATTTATCCAAATATCGATTCATTGCTTATATGGTAAAAATTATTCGGGCAGCTTTTGGGTGATATACCGGCAGTGAGGGAATTTGCTACAGCCATAAAAAGCGCCTCGCCGCGACCGCCTTTGTACCAATTCGCCGCCGCAATCCGGCTGCGGGCATTTGACACCGGAAAGGAACGGCTGCGCGAATCTGCATTCGGGAAACCCGGAACAACTCAAAAATTTCCCGCGGCGTCCCCATTTGATAACCATCTGCCGTCCGCACTCGGGACATTGCTTGTCGATAAAATTTTGAGTCTTTTCCATATTCTGCATCGCGTAGTCTAATTCTTCTTTAAACGGGCCATAGAAATCTTTCAACAGTTGAGCGTATTGCAAATTCCCTTCTTCAATCAAATCCAAATTTTCTTCCATTTTTGCGGTAAAGGTGACATCCATGATTTTGGGAAAATACTCGACCAACAAGTCGCAAATCTTGATTCCCAATTCCGTGGCCGTAAAATAGCCGCGTTCCCGCACCACGTAATTGCGCTGCACCAGGGTTTGAATGATGGAGGCGTACGTGCTGGGCCGCCCGATACCATTTTCTTCTAAGGCTTTGACCAGCGTCGCGTCCGAATACCTGGCTGGAGGCTTGGTAAAATGCTGGGACGGCCTAATCTCAATCAAGTCTAAAACGTCTGCTTTGGCATAATGCGAAAGATCCTGTTTGGCTTCTTCTTCCTCACCGTCACGGGTGAGTTTTAAATACCCGTCAAAAAGCAATTGCGAACCCGACGCCCCAAATTGAAAAATCCCAGCCATGATCTCAATCTTACGCTGGCGATATACTGCCGGCATCATTTGGCAAGCCGCGAATCGACTCCAAATCAGTTCATAAAGCCTCGCTTGATCGGGATTCAAATATTTTTCAACTGTCTTGGGTTCAAGTGAGATATCGCTCGGACGAATGGCCTCATGGGCTTCCTGCGCGGATTTTTTGGATTTGTATTTATTGGGTTTCGAAGGAAGATATTTTTCCCCGTATTTTTTGTGGATAAACCTCCGGACTTTGGTAAGCGCTTCGTCAGAAATATTGACCGAATCCGTGCGCATGTACGTAATTAAACCAGTCGTCTCGCCGTCACCTAAATCAATCCCCTCATAAAGTTGCTGCGCGACCATCATAGTTTTGTTTGCGTTAAACCCCAGTTTGTTAAAGGCCTCTTGCTGCAGCGTGCTGGTGATAAATGGTGGCAGCGGATTACGATTGACTTCCTTTTCAGTGACGCCCGAGACAATAAATTTTTCACGATTGAGCTGTTCCACGATGCCTTGAACTTCGTCCTTATGCTTTATTTCAAATTTTTCACCTTTCACTTTTTCTAAATTGGCCGTTAAAAGATCCGTATAGCCTGGTTTACACAAATCCACGGCAACTTGCCAATATTCCTGCGAGATAAAATTTTGAATCGCCCGCTCCCGTTCGACAACCAAGCGCAAGGCCACCGACTGCACCCGGCCGGCGCTCAAACGCGAACCAACTTTCTTCCAGAGGATAGGGCTGATTTGATAACCGACAACGCGATCTAAAACCCGCCGGGCCACTTGGGCATTGACTTTTTTTACATCGAATTCACGCGGTTGAGTAAAAGCCTTCAAAACCGCGTCTTTGGTGATTTCCTGAAATGTCACGCGGTAATATTTTTTGTCTTCGCCTAAGTGATTCGTCAAATTCCAGCCGATCGCTTCTCCCTCGCGGTCAGGGTCAGTGGCGATATAAATTTCTTTTTTACTTTTTGCTTCCTTTTTCAACTGGGTCAAAATTTTCTGTTTATCCCGCACGACCACAAATTTAGGATCAAATTCATGCTCGACATCGACCCCCAGCGTTGATTTAGGCAGATCGATCAAGTGCCCCATCGAGGAGAGAACTTTATATTTGCCCCCCAAAATTTTATCAATGGTTTTAACTTTGGCGGGAGATTCAACGATCACAAGCGGCTTGACCATATATAAAAATCCTCGGATTGATTTAGCGAACGAAAAGTTTTCCGGGCAATTGTTTAATAAATCCTTTTAACTCAAGCTGCAGCAAGATCGACATAATCTGGTGGATGGAATTTTCACACTGCCCGGCAATCTGGTCGACGTGCGAAGGAGTCTCAGTAACGTAACTATAAATTGTTTTTTCCTGCTCCGTCAATTCGGCGGCAGGTGTTGTGGACGGCTGCTTCTTACCATTCTTATTTTCGGCTAAATAAGACTTAAGCTGCGGAGCCAATTCTTCCAAGACATCATCCACGCTGCTGATTAACCGCGCCCCTTGCTTGATGAGATTATTCACGCCTGCGGCATTCGGGTTGTCGACTTTGCCGGGGACGGCAAAGACTTCTCGTCCTTGTTCCAACGCAAAATTGCTGGTAATCAATGCTCCGCTTTGGAGAGAAGCCTCCACGACAATAATACCTAAGGAAAGGCCGCTGATAATGCGGTTGCGCTGCGGAAAATTGTGCGCGATGGGCGGCATGGACATGGAGAATTCAGAAATAAGCGCTCCCCGCTCAACAATTTCGTTAGCGAGCCGTGCATTTTCCTTGGGATAAATTTGGGAAAGCCCGCAGCCTAAAACAGCTACTGTTGTCCCTTTCGCTTTAACAGTCCCGCGATGAGCGGCCGAATCAATGCCTCTGGCCAGGCCAGAGACAACCGTGATGCCTAATTCGCTCAATTCTCTGGCAAATTTCTCGGCAATTGACAATCCATACATCGATGCCTGCCGAGCACCAACCATTCCCACCGCCAATTTATATTCCGGTTTTAAAGCGCCTTTCACATAAAGCACCAGCGGCGCGGAAGGAATTTCTTTTAAGCTCTTGGGATAATCCGCGTGCTGATACGTAACCACATGGACATTGTGCCTTTTCAACAACGCATATTCACTTCGCAAATAATCCCCTTTGGCAAACGCTAAAATATTTTCCGCGATATTCACAGAAATTATTTGTTCCGCGGTCAACTCACGCACGCTCGAAAATAAAATTCTGTCGGCCGCGCCAAAACGCTCCAAAAGTTTTTTAAGACGATTCGGCCCTAAGCCTGGAATAGCATTCAAAATCAATAAAGCATCCGTTTCATTCATCTTTCAAAAACTCCATAATCTCATCGCATACTTGCGTATTAGTTTTACCGGAAGTATGGATGATGTGATCCGCCTGCTGGTAAAAGGGCTCCCGGATTTTCAACAATTCTTTGATTTTTTTGAGCGGGTCATGGGCTTTCAGGAGAGGACGATGGCTATGGGCTTTGGTGCGCTCATACAGGATCTTGGGTGTGGCGGAAAGATAAAAAACAATGCTGGTCTTTTTTAAACTTTTACTATTTTCTGGATTTAAAAAAACACCGCCGCCGCAATCAATGATGATCCCCTTTCTGGGAACAATATCTCTAACCACCGTGTTTTCGACCTTGCGAAAATAGGCTTCCCCTGAATGCTCAAAAATCTCAGCAATCGTCCGCCCCTCCCGTTTTTCAATCAACGCATCGGTGGAAAAAACGTCCCGCTGCAAACGTTTTGCTAACTCATTAGCTGCCACAGACTTACCTGCTCCCATAAAACCAATCAAAACAATATTTTTAGCCATAACCCTCTCAATAGATTTTTTATCCGTCACAATTGTGAGAGATTTTAACACATACGATATAGCCTGTCAAACAAAGGCTTAAGACAAAAAAATACCCAGTTCTGCAACTGGGCATAAAATCATATACATATGAATACTACTCAAAAATTAAGAGTATAACTTCCCAAAATCCATTGGATCATTCTTTCTCCCCAGAATATACAAATAAGGGCAGCGATTGCCAAAAACGGCCCGTAGGCAATGGCGCTGTCCTTAGTGCGGATTTTTTCAATTATGCCATAAACAGCCCCAAAGAAAGGCGCAACGAAGAATGATAATAAGGTCAATTGCCATCCCAAAAACGCTCCAATCATAGCCAGCAATTTCACATCCCCTCCTCCCATTGACTCCTTCTTAAAAAGAAAATCGCCTAGCATACCCATCGCATAAATCGAACCTCCCCCCACCAACAACCCCACCAGAGAAGCATCGAAACTCAAAAGATTGCGCACCCACGCTTGGGGAAACCATCCTTGGACAACAATCCATTCAACCAAAAGCTCTGACCCAACTAAAAATCCCAAGATCGCCAAGAATATCACATCTTCCTTCTCTAGCTTGGCGCGCTTAAAAATAAAATCTGCGGCTAAACCTAGCGCACACAGCCCAATGATGATTTTCATCAATAATCTCCCAAAAACAAGATCTAAAAAAAAATGCTCATGCAATTGCGGAATTAAAAAGCTGAAAAATAATCCCCCAAAGATTCCGCCCACGCTGATTTCATCCGGGATAATCCGATGTTCAAAATCCACAAAAGTCGCGACAATAAGGCCGCAGAGCATAACAGCATAAGCCGCAAAAATCGGTTTGGCGCCGAAATAAACAAAAAATGCCGTAAACAGGCTAGCTGTCAGAAACTCAACGATAAAATAGCGAGTGGATATTTTTTCTTTACAAAATCGGCAGCGTCCCATCAAAACCCAGCAGCTTACCAAAGGAATATTATCATACCACGCAAGGGAATTATGGCAGTGAACGCAATGTGAGGCAGGAAAAACAATGGATTTTTCTTGGGGTAAACGGACAATGCACACATTTAAAAAGCTGCCGATAATCGCTCCTAAATAAAAAACAAAAAGCACCATCACCCAAAAAAAATCCTCAGCCATCATTTTTGGATTCCTTTTCTTAAACTTTCGCGCATTTTCGATTTTGTTTGAGAATCTAATTCTACCCCGGCCCAGTGTTGAAACGCCAGAATACCCTGATAAAATAGCATGCCTAAACCGTTGGACGCTTTTGCTCCCTTGGCCTTAGCCATATGCAGCAATTTTGTCTCCTCTGGATTGTAAATGACGTCATACACCAGCATATCGCTGTGCAAAAGCTCAGCACTCACCAAAGGCAAATCAGTATCTTGCATGCCAATCGAGGTCGTATTAATCAAAAGATCCGCCAATTCAATATTCAAATCGTCGACAGCATCAACCGGCTCAACGATACTCACATCAATTCTCTGGCCTAAATTTGAAATTAACTGGTTAAGATTTTCCCGGCTGCGGTTATAAATCTTGATGCGCTCCGGCCTTTCGGGGATAAGGCACAAAACCGCCACAATGGCGCGCGCCGTACCGCCCGCACCAAGAATCGCAATACGTTTTCCACGCGTATCAAATCTCAATTCGGTCAAATGCGTTAAAAATCCAGGCCCATCAGTATTAAAACCGGTTAAAGCGCGCTCCTCGGAAATGACAATAGTATTGACCGCTCCCACTTTCTGTGCGAAAGGGGTGAGTTGATCGATATATTTTACCACTGTCGCTTTGTAAGGCACTGTAACATTGAGACCCTGGATGTGACTTTTCTTCTCATGCAGTTCAGTGAAAAAATCATTGAGATCTTCTTCTTTTAGAGGAAAAAATTTATATTCGGCATTGACTCCCAATTCCTTAAAAGCCGTGTTGTGCATGAGGGGGGAAAGGCTGTGATTGACCGGGTAACCAATAATACCGTAGATGGCTTTAGACATGATTGATAGCCATTAATTCTTTCCAATGGATTGCGCTAAAACCTTATTAATGGCATTAAGGTAGGCTTGGGCCGAGGCCACAATAATGTCCGTGCTGGTCCCATGAGAAATAACGCTTTTATTTTTAATTTTTACTTTAACCGTAACTTCTCCCAAGGCATCTTTCCCGTGGGTCACAGATTGAATGGAATATTCCAACAATTCTCCCTTCATCTTAATAACGCTGTCGATTGCCTTATAACACGCATCAATCGGGCCGTCCCCCGTTGAAACTTTCTTATAGATCTTCCCCTTTGCGGATTTCAGCGTGACGTTGACTTTAGGAATTGTGTTTGTACCGCTGGTAGTGGTTAAACTCACCAATGTCCATGCCTCTTTTCCTATTTTTCCTTCATCCTCCACGATAGCCAGCAGGTCTTCGTCAAAAACATGTTTCTTTTTATCCGCGATGGCCTTAAAGCGTTCAAAGGCCTTTTCTAAGGCATCATTGGATAACTCTACACCCAAATCTTTTAACCGGTCCTTAAAGGCATGCCGGCCTGAATGTTTTCCCAAAACTAATCCGGTACCGACAAATCCCACATCCTCCGGACGCATGATTTCGTACGTTGAGCGTTCTTTCAGCATGCCGTCCTGATGAATGCCGGATTCGTGACGAAATGCATTGCCGCCAACGATCGCTTTATTGGGCGGGACAACAAAACCAGTCGCTTTACTGACCAAACGCGAGACGCGGCAAATTTCCTGTGTCTTGATTCCCGTTGTACATCCGTAAAAATCAGCGCGGGTCTTTAAGGCCATGACAATTTCTTCCATCGAGGCATTGCCGGCCCGTTCACCAACGCCGTTAATCGTGCATTCGGCCTGGCGCGCGCCATTCTTGATGGCGGCCAAAGAATTGGCTACTGCCATTCCCAGATCATCGTGGCAATGCACGGAAATAACCGCTCTGTTGATATTGGGGACATGATTTTTAATATCGGCGATCAACTGCCCATATTCTGCCGGCGTGCTATATCCAACTGTATCCGGAATATTGACGGTAGTCGCACCCGCATTGATAACCGCTTCAATCACGCGGTACAAGAAATCTTTGTCGCTGCGCGAGGCGTCCTCGGGAGAAAATTCAATATTATCCATTTTATCCCGGGCGTATTTGACAGCGGCGACCGCCATCTGCAGAATTTCATCGGGTGTTTTTTTAAACTTATACTCTAAATGAATTTTAGAAGTTGCCAGAAAAACATGAATACGGCCGCGCCGGGCCGGCTGCAGGGCCTCGGCGGCGGCGTCAATGTCCTTTTGAATCGAGCGCGCCAGACCGCAGACAATTGAATCTTTAATGTGTTTAGCCACATTGCGGACCGATTCAAAATCTCCCTGCGAACTGACTGGAAATCCCGCCTCAATAATATCCACGCCTAAACGTTCCAAGGCAAAGGCAATTTCCAGCTTTTCGTTCTGGTTCATGCTGGCACCCGGGGCCTGCTCCCCGTCGCGCAGGGTGGTGTCGAAGATGAGGACTTGATTTGAATTGGTCATCGCTTAACCCTAATTTTTAGGTTATGCTTGTATTTCTCTTGACTCACACACAAAATACAAAAGACTTTTTTCTTCAAAAATTACGAGCATGGGATCATGACGAGGCCCATAAGCAGTATTGAAGTCAAAGTGTGGACTTATCTTTTGAGCCATCTTATTAGCGTCTTCTATTAATGAATTTTCATATTTTGCATCTGGATGGGGAGAATAATATATTCCATTAAAACCATTTTCGAAAATGTATTTAGCTAAAATACAGCTATTTTTGTAATTCTCAGGAGATCTGGGGCATTTAACTAATTCGCTAATCTCAGAAAATACGTCTTTTTCTTTCATAAATTCTGTATGCTCGCTTCGAATTGGACCATTGAAATCAAAATTCAATAATTTAGGCTCTCTATTAAAGCAAACTCTTTTTGCATCTCCAATAAAACCAATTTCGTCTGCTATTCTAAAAAAATTATTTGCAAGATAGCACACTTTAACTCCCTCAGGAGCAAATCTATTCTTATAAATTTCTTGGTTTCGTTTTCTAAATAAATCGATGGGGTGATTGGAATTCTCTTCAAAAGTCACACCTAAAAACCATTCTTTTTGAAAAATTTCCGTTGATTGGGGAACAGTGAGTTTCTCCAATACATCCGGTGTCAACTTATTAATGAGTTCATCTACTTTCGTTACTGTTTCCATATTTTCTAGTTACTTATTTCGGATTAACGAATAGGCAATCGCAGATAAACTCATCGCTGTGGAAGATTGTCTCTTTTCGAATGAGGGCGACCTGGTTTCTTTAAATTCTTAGCTTCTTTGCGTATAGTTTTGGCGATCCCATGAACTGATTTATCCTTACTCTCTTTATAAATAGCCTCTTTCCAATCCCAGACTTCCTGTAAGGCTTTGTCAACTCTCAACATATCCAATCACCTCCCATGGTGTTATAATCTCCACTTTCTTATGAAATCCTTGTTCAAGGTTAACACCGAAAAATAATTCGGCTTTTCGAATGTTCGCCAGATGTCTATAATTCCAAGTCACAATGGCATCTAATTCTTCCAATGTTGCCACGGCTACATGTAAAGCGTCTTCTGCCTTTTTATCAGGGATAATTTTTCTCTTTACATAAATATCCGCTAAATCTTCTGCTTCGGCAGTCAATTTTAAAATAACAGGATTAATTTCCTCAACTAATCCCAAAAGTTTATTTTTAACGGCTTCAGGTGCACGATTAATCTCAGCTTGGACGACCTCCGATATGTATACTTGATAAGCGGCCTTACGGATTAATTCAAAAAATTCTTTAGTTATTGCTGTTTTTTCTGGTGCGTCATCCGCAAAAACAAAATTCCATGTAGATGTCTCAATATAAAGTTTGAGTTTTCTCATATGCAATATATCACAGCATCGATTGGTCTTCGTGACTTACTTCTTCATCCACGGCATCATGGCCCGCAATTCTTTGCCGATGATTTCAACCGGATGTTTGTCGCCTTCTTCGCGATACTTATTGAAATTGGGCCGGCCGTTCTTATTCTCGCGGATCCATTCGCGGGCGAATTTACCGGATTGAATTTCTTTTAAAATTTTTTTCATTTCTTTACGGGTGCGTGCATTGATAATTCTCGGCCCCCGGGTATAATCGCCATACTCCGCTGTATCGGAAACCCTTTTACGCATGCCCTGAATTCCTGTTTCATAAATTAAATCCACAATTAATTTTACCTCATGCAGGCATTCAAAGTACGCCATCTCAGGCGCATAACCAGCTTCGATGAGTGTTTCAAAACCAGCTTTAATGAGTTCGCTCGTACCGCCACAAAGGACGACTTGTTCGCCAAAAAGGTCAGTCTCGGTTTCCTCTTTAAAAGTTGTTTGAAAAACACCGGCCCGCGTGCCGCCAATGCCCTTCGCATACGCCAGAGCATCTTCAAGAGCATGACCAGAGGCATCCTGATGGATCGCGACCAGCGACGGCACACCTTTTCCTTCTTCATATTGACGGCGGACCAAGGCCCCCGGCCCTTTGGGCGCGATCATCCAGACATCAATATCTTGAGGAGGCTTAATCTGCTTAAAATGGATATTAAATCCGTGAGAAAACACCAACGACTTTCCCTTTTTCAGAAATTTCTTTATATCTTTTTTATAAAGTTCCGCCTGCAAATGATCTTGGATCAGCATTTGAATAATGTCCGCTTCTTTGGCCGCGGTCGACGCGTCAATCGGCTGAAAGCCGTCTTTAATCGCTTGCTCAAAATTGGGGCCGCCGGGCCTCTGGCCGACAACAACATTAAGTCCACTATCCCGCAAATTCAAGGCCTGACCGCGACCCTGAATCCCATAACCAATGATGGCAATTTTTTTATTTTTCAGCACATCCAGATCAGCGTCTTTGTCATAATAAATTTTCGCCATAACTCTCCTTTATCTTTTATTTTAAATATCCTTTCTGAATAAAAACTACGCTATATCAGCATTTTAATCAATTGATAGTATTCATCAATTTTAAATGGTTCGCATTTACAGGCCTGTCCCAAATCTACGACCTGAATTTTATTTCCCCAAACACCCACCGCTTTAGCGTATTGCCCTTTTAATATCAAATCAATAGCCGCGGCTCCTAAACGGCTCGCTAAAATCCGATCACTGGCCACCGGCGTTCCCCCCCGCTGCACATGGCCGAGCACAACATAACGTGTTTCTAATCCCGTCCTCCTCGTAATTGTATCGGCAATGACTTCAGCTCGGCCGGCCCCTTCCGCCACCACGATCATCCAGCTGATTTTACCCTTTTTATGACCTTGGACAATATTTTTACAGAGAACATTGTAATGAAATTTCCGCTCCGGAATGATCACCTCTTCCGCTCCTGCTCCCAACGCCACTTCCAGCGCGATATAACCCGATTTATTTCCCATGACTTCAATGACAAAAATCCGTTCCATACTTTGCGCTGTATCCCGAATTTTATCAATCGATTCAAGGGCGGTGTTGACCGCGGTCTGAGTGCCTATCGTTTGATCCGTGCCATACAAATCATTGTCAATTGTGCCGGGAAGCCCAATCGTGGGGATCTTCCAATTTTCCCACAGCGTCTTAGCCCCTCGGTACGATCCATCGCCGCCAATCACCATGAGCGCATCAATCTTATGTTTCTTTAAATTGGCAACCGCCTTCTTTTGCCCAGCTTTAGTCAAAAAAGCCGCAGAGCGAGCTGTTTTAAGAATTGTTCCTCCCCGGTTAATAATATTAGAAACCGAACGATGATTAAACGAAACAATTTCACCATCGATCAATCCTTGATAACCCCGGATGACGCCATCGACTTTAAGGCCTTGATAAATGGCACACCGAACCAAACTGCGAATGGCCGCGTTCATCCCCGGGCTGTCGCCCCCCGAGGCCATGATACCAATTTTTTTAATCATTATTTTGCCGTTCAATATATTCCACTAATTTGAATATCGCGCGGATGTTCCACAAAAAATGTGTAAAAAATTTCCTGTTTGGCGCTGGGTTCTAAGTCTAACTCCCAAAGCCAAATACCCCTGCGGTCTTTCCAATCGGTTGTCTTAGGCGGGAGACTGACATCAAAAATTTTAGTCTTGATTTTCTCGTTCTGTGAAATAGGCACCGCCTCAAAAAGTTTGACACGCGTCTTCTGGCCGGTGTAATTTTCGACCGTCAATTTATATTTATACGTCGTCTTTTTGGTTGAGGAAGGAATCCCGCCGATTAAAACATCATCAACTTTTTTAAAAACCTCTTCCCGCTTCACTTTGATGTTTTCATCAACGCCCAAATACAGATCAAAATCCTGACCCGGACCAATATTATCAATGCTGGATTTACCCGCATAGTTCCCTTCTAAAAAAAGATGCACCTCACCGGCCAGAAGCTGCAGATCTGGACCGTTTTTCACCTGACTGCCTAAATAGGCAAAGGTGGAGGCGCGGGGAAAGGTTGAATATTCAAAATCCGCTTTCAGCGTTTGTGAAGTGATAGGAAGCTTGCTCTCTGTCCCGTCGGACTTGATAGTCGCGGGCCGCTCAATACGGTAAACAACCGATATCCCGCTTTGGACGGCCTTGGCATACGCCATTGCGGCAGCGACCGGCTGTTCGCTGGGAGCATTAAAATTCTCAAGTTTACGGTCGAAGAAAGTAGCTTCTTGATTAGCAGGCATCATTTCTCCACTCGCATCAATGGCCTCTATAAATCTCCCCATTTTTAAACCCACCGCTTCCGGCTGATAGATCTGCAAAAACCATGGTGTCACCTCCGGCATTCGCCCCCCCAGCATCGGCTGTACCGTGGACAGAGTCAACGCGACATCAATCCAATCTTCTCCCGTGGTCTGCTTGACGACACCAAATGAGGTCAGCTCCACCTCGCCGGCCGCATATTTTGTCCGCGCATCATAAACCGAAAACCACTGAGCCCCATAGACCAAATATGACACATCCACTGAAAACGTACCTGCCCGCTGACAGTCTAAATCAACAAGGACAGAACGCTTAAGGTTGCTAAAAGAACTGCGCAATTGGCCCAATTCCTGATTGAGGACAGTTAACTCTTTGTTGAGCTCACGGATTCTAATGTTGATTTCAACTTCTTTTTGCCGAATACCCGTTAACTGCGTTGCCAAAAAATTTAATGTGTCTTGCAGATTGCTCGCTGACGGCATCGTCGTCACTAAATCTTTAGGAATCTGCTGGCCGGAAAAAAGTTTCACCGAATTAAGAAATTCCTTTTCTTGATTAAGAATATCCAAATTTGCATTTTCGTCCTTCAGCTTGTCCCCAACAGCTTCGATTTTTCTCTCTAATTCCTTTATTCTTTGATCCGCCGTTTCTTTTAAATATTCTGTTTTAAGCTTTGCGCCAAAAATCCGCATCTGCGCCTCGGCATTCCCTTGACCGGCGACGGTTAAGGAATTTTCATCAATCTGAGGAATAATGTTGGAAAATTCGATCGTATGGGCGCCTGGCGCAAGCTCAACCTTCGCCGATCGGGTTACCCGTGCTGCTCCCGGATAAACCATGACCGAAAAAATTTTCGAATCGGCTGGGATATTGTCTGCCCAGGCGTGAATGCCGATAAATCCAAGATACAATAATGCCATCCACAGATAATGTGCTGTTTTTCGCATAATATTTCCTCCTGAATAAGAAATCCAAGATTCAATTAAAAATTACGTACCGATTTCCCAACTGGCAAGGTATTTCTTTTGTTCAGCGGTAAGGGTGTCAATTTTTATCCCAAGGGATTTAAGTTTAAGGCTGGCAATCATCCGATCAATATTGTCCGGGACAGAATAAACTTTCTTTTCCAATTTTTTATGATTTTTCGCGACATATTCTGCCGAGAGCGCCTGATTGGCAAAGCTCATATCCATAACCGAGGCGGGATGTCCTTCGGCGGCGACCAAATTGATCAAACGCCCTTCGCCCAAAATGTAGATATTGCGTCCGTTCTGCAGAGTAAATTCTTCCACGAAATCGCGAATAACCCGCCGGGCCTTGCTGATTTTTGCCAGACCCCGCAAGTCCAGTTCAGCATCAAAATGACCGGAATTCGCCAAAACGGCACCATCCCTCATCGATAGCATATGCTCAGCGCGAATAACATTCAAATTACCGGTAACTGTAACAAAAATATTTCCTATTTTAGCGGCCTCCTTAATAGACATCACTTGATACCCATCCATGTTCGCCTCCAAAGCGCGCAGCGGGTCGACTTCTGTCACAATCACTTTTGCCCCCATACCGGAGGCACGCATGGCCAGCCCGCGGCTGCACCATCCGTAGCCGCAAACAACAAAATTGGACCCTGCCATAAGACGATTCGTCGCACGAATAATACCATCAATCGTGGACTGCCCTGTTCCATAGCGGTTATCAAAAAAATGTTTGGTCATGGCATCGTTCACCGCAATAATGGGATACATGAGTAATTTCTGTTTCTCTAAACTGCGCAGGCGAATAACACCTGTTGTAGTCTCTTCGGTCCCCGCCAGAATATGATCGTTTAAATTTTTTCTTTTGGAATGGATTTCCGAAACCAAATCCGCGCCATCATCCATCGTTAAATTAGGTTTATTATCCAAGGCGGCATTGAGATGTTTGTAATAGGTCTTGGTGTCCTCTCCTTTAATGGCAAAAGTGGAAATCCCATAATCCTCAACGAGAGAAGCAGCGACATCGTCTTGCGTCGATAAAGGATTAGAGGCGCACAAACGAACATCGGCGCCGCCGGCCTTCAGCGCTAACATCAAATTAGCCGTCTCGGTGGTCACATGCAGACAACAGCTCACCTGTAAGCCTTTTAAAGGTTTTTCCTTTGAGAAACGATCTTGTATCAAGGCCAGAACAGGCATATCCTTGCCCGCCCATTCAATGCGCAATTTTCCCTTTTTGGCTAAAGCTTTATCCTTAATGTCATAATTCATGAAAAATCCCTTTCGTATTTGCTCACAACAATACTTTACTAAACCGTAACTTTTGTCCGGTTTTTATTTTCATTGGCTGCGGCAGCTAGTTCAATTGACTTATCGGTTCTTTCCCATTCAAATTCCGGCCGGCCAAAGTGGCCATAGGCCGCGGTTTTTTCATAAATTGGCGTAGCGAGTTTCAATTCTTTGGCAATACCGCGGGGCGTTAAATCAAAATGTTTACGAATAAGTTCGGTCAATTTTTGCTCTGAAACTTTTCCGGTGCCAAATGTATCCACCACGACACTCACCGGTTCAGCCACGCCAATCGCGTAGCCAAACTGAATCCAGCATTTGGCGGCCAGCTTGGCGGCGACAATATTTTTGGCCACAT
The DNA here is from genome assembly GCA_964359575.1 of uncultured Planctomycetales bacterium. Taxonomy (GTDB): domain Bacteria; phylum Omnitrophota; class Gorgyraeia; order Zapsychrales; family GWA2-47-8; genus 2-02-FULL-48-11. Next base: position 5,666 of record CAYHTV010000004.1, on the reverse strand, counting down.
AGCGCGCCATGTAGGTCGCGGAACGATCCACCTTGGTCGGATCTTTTCCGGAGAATGCACCGCCGCCGTGAGAAACAACGCCGCCATAAGTATCAACAATAATTTTCCGCCCGGTAACGCCCGTATCGGATTGCGGGCCGCCAACGACAAATTTACCGGTTTCGTTGACAAAATATTTTGTGCTTTTATCGGTGAGTTTACCAACAATGGGATCGGCAATGGTTTTAATCATTTCTCTTTTGGCAGCTTCCGTGATCCGCTGGCCCGTTTTATCCAAAATTTTTTCAGTATGCTGGCACGCCAAAACTATAGCATCAATACGAATCGGCTTTCCGCTATCATATTCCACCGTAACTTGGCTTTTGCAATCCGGTCCTAAATAATCCAAAATTCCTTTTTTGCGAACCTCCTCAATACGCTGCACCAATTTATGCGCGAGCATAATCGGCAGCGGCATCAACTCGGGCGTTTCATCGCACGCATAACCAATCATAATTCCCTGATCGCCGGCACCGCCTGTGTCCACCCCTTGGGCGATGTCCGGGGATTGGCTATTGATCGCATTTAAAATAGCGCAGGTACTGGCATCAAATCCATATTTCTGATTCGTATATCCGATATCCGTTAAGACCCGGCGGACCAATTTATGGACATCAATGTACGTATGGGTGGTAATTTCTCCTCCAACAATGACGAGGCCAGCGGAAATAAATGTTTCGCAGGCAACCCGCCCTTTCGGATCATCTTTTAAAACAGCATCCAAAACGGCATCTGAAATCTGATCGCAAACTTTATCCGGATGTCCCTTCCCCACAGACTCGGAAGTAATAACGTATTTGCCTTTCATCTCATGCACCTTTCTTTTAGCGATTTATACTGTAAATTTTTCTTGCGCCTCTTTGTACGATTCGATACTCCCAATATCGTACCATTTCCCATGAAACATAAATCCGTAGACATTTTTCTTATTACACAGCCACTTGATATATTCGCCTGCTTTATCGGCTTTCCTGGACTCCTGCAAATATTCCGCGACTAAACCAATGGTCTCCTTGGGAAAATAATACACACACATGGCAATCAAGCTCGAACGGGGCGATTCTGGCTTCTCCTCGAAAGAAGTGATTTTACCATATTTATCAATATCGACAACACCAAATTTCTTGGATTCTTTCCGGTCTTTTATATCATAAATCCCGATTGTGATGCCGGGCCGCTTTTCATGAGCAAAGGTAAAATATTTGCTCAAATTATCGTCAAAAAGATTATCTCCCCCCACCACCAGCACATCATCATTCAAAGATTCCTTTTGAATCACAAAATAAATATCTCCCACCGACCCCAGGCGGTCATCAGGCGACTTTGTCTGATCGTTGATAATTTTGATTTTCACCGGACTTTTTTTTTGCGCGGCCGCCCATTTCTCAAAGACATCGTAAAACTTATTATTCGTCACTACCAAAATCTCTTTGAGTCCCGGTAGTTTCTCAACCTTTCTTAAAATATAATTGATTAATGGCTGCCCCTTGATATTAAGCAGCGGCTTTGGCGTGTTCGTCACCAATGGGTAAAGCCTTGTGCCATAACCAGCTGCTAAAATGAGAACTCGCATAAAAATATTTACCAAAGTTACTGGTTGTTATCGGTGGCCAAAACTTGCGGGGCTAATTCATGCAGGCGGGTCAGACTAAATTCTTCCACTTCTTCCCCTGTTGATAACCCGAGAACTTTGTGCGTTAATTCTTGAGCATCTTTAAAACTGACGCTACGAATTAACTTCTTGATCTGCAAAATATTCATGGGGGGCATGCTAAATTCATCCAATCCTAGCCCTAAAAGGAGTAAGGCGAAAACGGGTTCACCGGACATCTCCCCGCATAATCCCACATGAATTTTTTCTTTATGCCCTGCCTCAATAATAAATTTAATTAATTTTAAAATCGCTGGATGCGCTGGCTGATAAAGATGGGCAATTTTTTCATTACCGCGATCCACAGCTAAAGTATATTGAATTAGATCGTTAGTCCCTATACTAAAAAAATCAGCCTGTTTCGCAAAGACATCCGCCATCAACGCCGCCGAGGGGACCTCGACCATCATCCCTACCGCCATATGATCATCAAAAGAAATACCTTCATTGCGGAGACTATGCTTAACCTCCTCCAAAATCGCATTCGCTTGTTGAAGCTCTCCAATACCGGAAATCATAGGATACATCAAACGGATTTTTCCACATGCCGACGCCCGCAAAATCGCGCGCAATTGTGTTTTAAAAATATCGGGCCGGGTCAGACAAAAACGGATCGCCCGGCATCCTAAATAAGGAGACATATCCCTGGGAATTTGCAAACTGGAAACAAATTTATCACCGCCCAAATCCAGACTGCGGATCGTGACAGGATTCGGCGCGATAGCTTCGGCAACATGTTTATACGCCGCAAATTGTTCGTCTTCCGAAGGCAGATCCACGCGATTCATATAAAAATACTCAGTTCGATAAAGACCAATTCCCTGAGCTCCCCGATTTAAAATCATCGGGATTTCTTCCGGCAACTCGAAATTTGCCAGGATGCTGACCCGTCGCCTATCCACTGTCTCAGCCGGCAAATCCTTCATATCATCAAAGCGATCCCGTAAAGCGACGATACGATTTTTTTCCTTTTCATAAAGATCGCGTGTTTCTTGGGTGGGATGAATAATCACCAGCCCCATGCGCCCATCCACAATAATGTAATCTTGATTGGTAATGTGCAGTGTCGCATCCTTTAAACCAACGACCGCCGGCACGCCAAACGATTTTGCCATAATGGCAGAATGGGATGTTCGTCCACCGATATCGGTGATAAAGGCAATGATATTCTTGTTATACATACTTGCTGTGTCGGAAGGGGATAAGTCATGTGCCACAATAATTAATGCCTCCGTAATATTCTCCAGCTCATGCAGTTTGGTTTCATCCATTAAATTCTTGAGAATCCGCCGCCCAATATCATTCACATCACTGGCCCGCTCGCGAAGATACTCATCTTCAATGTTTGAAAATACCTTGACATATTTTTGCAGAACTTTTGAAAAAATATATTCAGCGGATAATTTTTCACTCTTGATACGCTTGATCACCTCTTCAATCAGGGTGCGGTCCTCAAGAACTAGTAAATGAGCGTCAAAAATTTGCTCTTGTTGAGTTCCAATTTCTACGCCGATTTTCTTCTGAATATTAGTGATCTCTTCTCGGGTCTTGATCAAAGCCTCCTCAAAACGCGCGATTTCAACAGGGATCTCACTGTCCATAATAGCGCGTGCCAGGACAATAAATTCCTGTTTATCCAAAATAAACGCGGAGCCCATAGCAATCCCCGAGGCGGCTGGAACACCTTTTAAAACTATTTCTTCACGATTATTCATTTTTACTTAAAAACCCCATCAATTCTTGTATGGCGGATTCAGCGTCATCACCATCAACACAAAGAATCACCGTGCTTTTCTGTTGAGCGCCTAACATCAATATTCCCATGATAGATTTTCCATTGACTTTTTCTTTTCCCTTCTGAACGGTAATCGTCGAATCATACTTGGAAGCAATTTGCACAAATACCGCGGCGGGACGCGCATGCAAGCCTTGAGAGTTCATCACCATTATTTCTTTTTCAATCTTGGGCATTATCTTTTTATCACCCGATGGGTTTCAATAATTTTAATAAGCACACGGGTTAACTTTTCTGAGTCATGGCGGACATAATTATTGACACCCAACAGATCCGTCGCCACCACCTTGTACCCCATTTCCCTAATTGTCTCGACATCGGGAACCACTGGAAAAGAATTTTCACTTTTGTAACGATCCAGCGCTTCGGCCGGGGCCTCGGCCATATTCAAAATACAGGCATTGATAATTTTGGGATTGGTATGGTCGGTGATGGCTTTGACATGATCGCTCGCTGTGTACCCATCCGTTTCCCCTGGCTGGGTCATAACATTGCACACATAAATTTTATACGCCGAAGATTTCGAAACTGCCTCTGATACCCCTTCAATAATAAGATTGGGAAGCACACTGGTATACAGGCTTCCGGGGCCCAAAACAATAATATCTGCCTCAGCAATGGCCCTAATGGCCTCTTCGGTTGGACGGGCATTGGCTGGATTCAACAACAATTTCTTAATCCGCACATTGGCCTTGGGTATCTGTGCCTCTCCCTCTTTGCGTGTTCCATCAATATACTCCGCCACTAAATGAACGTTAGCAACCGTGGAAGGAACAACTTTACCGCGAATGGCCAAAACTCTGCTCGATTCTTCAATGGCCTTCTCAAAATCGCCATTGGTCAACTGCACCATGGCTGTTAAAAAAAGATTTCCGAAATTGTGCCCTTGCAATTGCGATTCTTTAGAAAATCGAAACTGAAAAAGCTCGCCCATCAGCGCCGGCGCATCAGCCAAAGCGACCAAACAGTTACGGATATCTCCGGGAGCGACAATGTTAAATTCTTCGCGTAACCGACCCGAGGAACCACCACTGTCGGCAACAGTAACAACCGCTGTAATATTCGAACTGTATTCTTTAAGCCCCAAAAGCAGATGAGATAAGCCATGGCCGCCGCCTATAGCCACAATCTTCGGCCCACGCTCCAAATAACGCCTTTGGTAAAGTATATTGACCAGGTCCCGTTCGCCTTTAGGCAAAAATAACGTGAGCAAGGAGATGATCATTTTACCGATTCCCACCACAATGAGAATCACCCCGCAAATAATCCAAACAATGCCGAAAGTGCTTACGAAGCGGTAAGGTTCAGAAGTTAAAACGGCCCCTATACCAACAACGATGACCCCCAGCAGTGTTGTAAATAACCATCGCTTGATTTTAATGCCAGGGTATAACCATTTAAGAAAATTTTTAGACATGCCTAGAGTTTAAGCGGTTCGACCATCTTCTTGCGACACTAATTTCCAAATTGCTTTTTCGTCTTTGAGAGCTCTCAAATTCTCTCTAAAATATTTGTCTTTAAGAAGACGGGAGATGCGGGCTAACGCCTTAAGATGGGGACCGGCGGAATCAATAGGGGCAACTAATAAGAAGAAAATATAGGCTGGCTCTCCATCTAAGGAATCAAAATCAATTCCTCTCTTGCTTACGCCTAAGGCGCCTGTCAACTTTGTTACACAATCAGATTTCCCATGCGGGATAGCAATGCCTTGCCCAATGGCTGTCGATCCAAGCGCCTCCCGCGCTAATAAAACTTCCATCACTTTACTCTTATGCCTTTTATCAATGGATCCGCCGGCAATCAAAAGCCCCACTAATTCTTCAATGATTTGATCTTTTGTTGTCCCTTTAAGATCAGCAGAGATGGCTTTGACTTGAAGAAAATCACTGATCTTCATGTAATCCTCCTTCACGGTTGTCAAGAATTCATCTTACAAAGATTGAATACAAAAAATCACTATGCCAAAAATGGATAAAAGCGGCGGATGGGATTTGAACCCACGACATCTTCCTTGGCAAGGAAGCATTCTAGCCAACTGAATTACCGCCGCAGATTACTTTTCCAATCTTCCAGAAAAATCTGCGTGCAGTCCAGCGCCTTTTGCTGGGCCGCCGTAAAGCTTACCTTATTGACTTTTGTAGAACCAAAAGAATTGAGGTAGTCAATATTGGCCTTTGTCTC
>CAYHTV010000003.1:0-45171 GCA_964359575.1 uncultured Planctomycetales bacterium | reverse complement strand
CAAAGGCCAATATTGACTACCTCAATTCTTTTGGTTCTACAAAGGTCAATAAGCAAACTTAAACAAATCATAACCATTTGTACTGCAAGCACTTGTGCGCATTAATAAAAACCTATTCTAAGCCACGGTTACTTCCTTACACAGATATACATCTTGAATGGCATTAAGCAATGAGACACCCTCTTTCATAGGCTTCTGAAAGGCCTTACGGCCCGAAATCAAACCCATACCGCCAGCGCGCTTGTTGATGACAGCGGTGGCCACGGCTTCTTGCAAATCATTCTCTCCGGAAGCACCGCCAGAATTGATCAAACCGATTTTGCCCATGTAACAGTTCGCCACTTGATAGCGCGTCAAGTCAATCGGATGATCGGAACTCAATTTTTCATAAACCAATTTATGGGTCTTTCCAAACTTCAGGGCATTGTAACCGCCGTTACAGTTGGGGAGTTTCTGCTTGATGATATCCGCCTCGATCGTCACACCCAGATGATTGGCCTGGCCGGTCAAATCCGCTGCCGTATGATAATCTTTATCGCCCTGCTTAAAAGCCGCGTTGCGGGTATAGCACCAAAGGATCGTAAATAATCCTAATTCGTGAGCGCGGGCGAAGGCTTGTGTGACTTCTTGAATCTGGCGGGCGGATTCCTCAGAACCAAAATAGATGGTCGCGCCAACCCCGGCCGCTCCCATCGCAAAGGCCTGCTCGACATTGGCAAAAAGAATCTGATCATATTTATTTGGATATGTTAAAAATTCATTATGATTAATTTTGACAACAAACGGAATTTTGTGGGCATACCGGCGCGAGACTAGACCTAAGACGCCAAGTGTTGAGGCAACAGCGTTACAGCCGCCTTCGATGGCTAATTTAACAATGTTTTCTGGGTCAAAATACGCGGGGTTCGGGGCAAAAGAGGCGCCGGCGGAATGCTCGATCCCTTGATCAACGGGAAGAATGGAAAGGTATCCGGTTCCACCTAATCGGCCGTGATGATAAATCCAGTTGAGATGTTTTAATACATTGTTTGGCCGCTCCGTTCCTATAAAAATCCGATCGACAAAATCCCCTCCCGGCAGCGTCAAATCCTCTTTAGGAATGGTTTCGCATTTATGGTCTAGTAAATTTTTTGCATCTTTTCCTAAAATATCCGTTATCTGTGTGATGTTCATCACTTCTCACTCCTTCTTTCATGGTGGGTTAACACGCAACAATGTTAAAATTTCCCGCCTATGCCGCCCTCTTTAAAAAACTCATATTCATCAATGAGTTTCGTTTCAACCCTTTGGCCCTGAAACTGCGGATAATTTTCCTTAAAAATCTTGGTCACTTCGCTGCGCTCATCGACAATTTCATTCTCCGTGATCGGCGCCAGCAGATTCAACGAACTTTTTATATTTTTAACCTTAATCGTTCCAATGTAAACAATGGAACTTTGCGGGATGGTAAAATTGGCATGCAGTAAATAGGCCTCAACGATTTCAAACTTGCTGTGCGTTGCGGCAATTTCCCTGATACTGTAATGCCCCGCAGGCAGCTCCACAAAATAATGATAATCCACGCGTCTTGCGTCCCCTGCGTCATTATCCCGGATTTGCGGCGGAGCCAACTTGAGAAAATAGTCCTTTTCAATGGCCGTGTCCTGGACAACAAAGAGAAGCTCCCCAAATCCCGGTGCAATCCCTTCAAAAACTATTTTTCCCAAAACGATACTATTCTGTGTTTTGGGATTAAGGGTAAATTGTGGCGGGATATTCAAAACCGCTGATCCGGCGCAGCCAGTCATAACAGAGCTTAATACTAACAAAAACAAGTTTTTTTTCAACAATTTTTCACCTTCCGACTCTTATTAAGAAAATATAAACCCGCGTAAATCTTGGGATCCACCAGTCGCCCCTTTTTTTGCATCTGCACGAGCCAGGATTCCACCTGAGCAAGAGGGATTTCGTACACAGTGATATTTTCTAACATATCGCCTCCGCCAGGCCCTGCCTTTTTAATATCCACGGCCTTTAGAATCGTCACCCTATCTGAGGTAAAACCGCTCGACACCGGCCCGGTAATCAACTTGATCATCCGCTTGGCCTCATAACCGGTTTCCTCAAATAACTCCCGCTTGGCTGCCGCAAAAATACTTTCCTTCTCGGCTTCGTCATTAACCAGACCAGCCGGAAATTCGATCACCTTACGTTTGACCGGCGGCCGATACTGCTCGGTCAAAACCACTTTATAATCATGGGTCATGGCTACGATAATGACAATGGCGGTACAATTAACCCGCTCAACGAATTCCCACTCAGCTAATTTCACGAAACGGATAAATTTTCCTTCATAAACAATGTTTACTTTCTTATTTTTGAAATTGTTTTTACTCAGGGTCATGAATTGTATTCCAAAATCATTAAAAATGTATTTTACTGCGGCTTACCAGCCCCCTCAAGGTTTAACTTAACTCTTAAACTTTTAGCTCTGCTTTGATCGCCTGCATGAGCGGGGCAATTGTCTTTTCTGAAAAATCAAATTTTAGACCAGCCGCGGTAAACAGCTCTGGCAGCGGACGTGAGGCTCCGAGACTCAAGGCCTTGCGATAATCAGCCAACGTCCCGGCTAAATCTTTCTTCGCCCTTGTCCATAACTGTAAGGCCCCCAGTTGCGCGATGCCGTACTCAATATAATAAAAAGGTACTTCAAAAATATGCAGCTGCCGGTGCCACAGCCAGCCCTGCTCTTTTTCCAAGCCGCTCCAATCAACTAAGTCCGCGCCAAAACGGCGATGAATCCGCAGCCATGCCGCGGATCTTTCCTCTAAGTTATGGTCAGGGCTCTGATAAATCCATTGCTGAAAAGCGTCAATCACCGCCACCCAAATCAAGATATAAACCATTTCCTCAAGTTGTATCGCATGCGAGCGCTGCCAATCTTCGGAATCATAAAAAACCGATAAGTACTCACCGCCTAAAAGTTCCATACTCATCGAAGCAACTTCGCAAAATTCCATAGGCGCATGACGATAGGCAAACAACGGATGATGACTGCTGGCAAGCGCATGAAAGGCGTGCCCTGCTTCATGCAAAAGGGTACGCACATCATCGTCGACGCCAACGGCATTCATAAAAATAAAAGGTTTGCGCGCCTCGGCCAAAACGGTTTGGTACCCGCCTGGCGCCTTGCCTTTATAACTGGCTAAATCCAAAAGACCAAGCTTTATCATTTCGGCGAATTGTTGGCCTAGGTCTTGATCCATTTTTAAAAAAATATTCTTTACCCCCTCCAGCAGCTCGGGGACTTCTTGAAATGGCTTAAGCGGCTTTCTTCCCAAAGGATCCACTGCCGTATCCCAAGGACGGAGAGTATCCAGCTTCATCTGTTGACGGCGTTTCTCCAAAATCTTTTTCCAAAGAGGAACAACCAGTTGCTCAATGGCTTGATGGTATTGTTCACAATCTTTCTGCGTGTAATCGAAACGATGATAGGTTTGGAATTGATATTCACAGAAATTCTTCAGTCCCGCATTGTGGGCAATTTTATCGCGGAGTTTGAGCATTTCATCGAAGAGAGCATCCAGTTTGGCGCTATCCTGAAGCCGCCGATGGGCTGTGGCGCGCCAGGCTGCCTCACGCAGTCCACGCTCAGGCTCCAGCAAAAATTTCCCCATCTGCGGGAGTGTCTGCTCTTTACTTTGAAAATTGACCATCATCGCGCCGCAGATCGTTTGATATTCCTGTGCCAAAAGCGCCACCGCGGTCTGCAGAGGGATATTCTCCTGACGAAATAAATCCATATCACTGCGAATCCGCCGATCATACAGCGCATAACGCTTAGACTCCAACGGAAAATTGCTCACTGCCTGCAAATATTTTTGATTAAGCTGATGGTCAAGAGGTTTAACCGCTGGTACGACCGTTTCGATAAAATGCTGATAGGCCTTGGCTCTCTCTGGGTCGTTTGTCTGGCAGGTCATGCGGATGTAGAGTACCGATCCGGCTTGATCTAAGGCGGTTTCTAATTCCGAACGGTCCAGCAGCCATTGCTCTAAATCTTTGGCTGAGTTAATGGAGCGGCTCAGCAGCCTTTCATAGACCGCCGCCGCTTCCTCTTTATTGCTAAAATTGACTTTTTCGGGTAAAAATTTTCGCTTTTGATAATGCGGCAAGGCTGCAAAATTGAGGTCTTTGGCTATTCCGGTCATTTGCTCCACCTGGACAAAAAATAATTGACAAAATATCTTTTTCCATTATACTCATACTTCATTAAATAGCAAACTAAAGAAAGTTAAAATTCAAAACTAAAAAGTCAAAACTAATATACGCTCTCTCATTTTAAGTTTTGACCTTTAACTTTTAAGTTCATCAGGAATCTTCTATGAAAAGATGCGCCATTTGCGAAAAAGGATCAATCCCCGGAAATAAATATAAAAGACGCGGTATGATCAGGCGTAAAGGCGGGGCCGGTTCTAAAATCGTCGGCAAAACATTACGCCGCTTCCTCCCTAATCTCCAGCGAGTCAAAGTCAACCTCCAAGGCACCATCAAGACAATCCTCGTCTGCACCGGCTGTATCAAAGCCGGCAAAATCACCAAAGCGTAAAAAATTATTTAACGGCTGAGAGCGTTTTCTCAAAATTTTTTGGTATTCTTGCTTTTTTCCAGGAATGAGTATATCCTTTCTAAGATGACAAAAATAGCATGATATTTTTAAAAAACCAAAAAATACCAAGGAGGAATTATGGTAACTTATTTAAATGAAGTATTCATAAAAAAATTTTTACTTTTAATATTTGGATATTTGCTAGCGATTAGCTGTTCCGCGGCCTCAGCGGCTTTTCAACAAACTGTCACTCAAACTCAACCCTTTTATCCTTCTACGCCTTACGATTTAAATCTAGTTTATCTGAGTCGAGCATCAAGCCAAGGTCCTACAGAATTGCATTTGGCACAGGTTAATGTCCTTAATAAAAGGACTGTTTTGGATTCAAGGCTTTTAAATAATTTATCGCCTAGTTTATATAACACAATGTCTCATATTGCCCCAGATAATACTCTCACCATCGCTTTGCCGGTGAGTCAAATCCCCGACATTACGATAGTAACTCTTCCGCAAGGGGATATCGCGAAAATGATTACCCAGAAAATCTCCCTTCCCGGCAACTTACTTGAAACCGAAATCCTTTATGACTCAATATCTGCGGAATACTATTTAGTGACTATCAATCTTTCCCCTCTTAATAATCAAAACGCTGCAACACTGAGCTTGTTTAAAAAGACACCTGCCGTACCTCAATTTGTCCCAATAGGGACTCCAGTAGTTATATCCTTGACAGGAGGATTTACCTCAGAATTTGCGGCAACGCTCGATACTACGAACCGTCAAATTCAGGTCATGTACTACCCTCAACCTAATATTTTTAGTGGCAATCCTCTTCCTCCTGCCCCTGAAATTATGTCCATAGACCTTAATGGAAATATTGTCGTTCCGGCCATAGCCTTACCTACGACCACGAACCCAGCCTATTCAAACGATCGTTTCAACTCATTAAAACAAGGAAATTTAAACGCGTCACATTTGACAATGGCGGAACCCCTTAACATCCAGACAGATCCAAGAGGAATTAGTTTTCTCTACAAGTCAAGCGCTGGAACTTGGGTCAATTATCTGTCTTTCCCTCAGGCATATTTTGCTCATCAACTGATGGCATCGAACAATCAAAGCGGTTATATTGCTGTCGATATAAACAGCCTCGTGTGCAATTTTGGTATCTGCCTCCCCATTAGAAACACTATTGATCTCTACGACGGATTACTTATAAACAATCAATGGAGTTGGACAAAAAATACCGTTTATACAGTACCCAACAATGCTCGTGTTGGTGGGTTTAATCTTTCAGACAGTGTATACGCACTTCCCAATTCCGCAATTTATAACCTCGCTGTTGCTTTTACCGAATACGATGCGGCGAATCAAAAATTTTCCGTAAAACTTATTTTAGGACATAATAGTAATCTTCAAAAATGGAATACTGTGGTTATATCCCTGCCTCAGCTTCCTTTATACACAATTGAACCTCTTTGGCAAAAAAAATAGATTACTGCCACGGCGCTACTAAGCTGAGGGACGAATTTAGGTCCCTCAGCTGCTACCATCAAGACAATTCTCGTCTGCACCGGCTGCATCAAAGCCGGCAAAATCACCAAGGCGTAAGAATTCTTTTTAACGGCTGAATTCGTTTTCTCAAAAATTATTGACAGCCCTTGCCCCCCCCCAAAAAAAATGTTATCCTTTCGTTTAGGAGATTAAGAAACTTTTTAACCAAGGAGAAGAAATTGAAAAATATACTACGAACCATGGGCTACATTTTATGCGGATTTTATGTTTTATTAACCACTCCAGGCCAAGCCGCAGTCGATTCCTTTAATTCTCAAAAATTAAAGGCACCCCTCAGTCAACCTTCCTATGATCATTTTGTCGTTTATTCCAAAATCAATTTCACTGCAAACAATAGGACAGTGGAACTCATTCGGGTTGACTCAAAAATAGGGGTGAGTGCCGCGCCGGTTGTCTTATACACAGGAAGTACTCATGTGCCGGTTGATATAAAAATAAACAAAGATTTGGCTGGTTTAACCTACATTACATTTGAAGAAATAAAGGGTAACGGCATCTATGCGATACCTAACTTCCATGAAGTGACAATTCCGAATCTTAGCGCGCCCAATAGTTTTATTTATCGAACCATCAACCTCCCTGTTCCCACAGGTGGAACACTAAATGTTGTTGGCTGCGATCAGGCCGTTAATCCAGTAACCATTGAGCAATACTTTGTTTGTGGGGTGGCTGATCCTTTATCCGGCACTAATGCACTGGACATTTGGGTGGGCAAAAGTCCAAATTTTACGACCCAACCACAATGGCAAAAGATTACCACAGTAAATCAAAGCGGGGATCTGCCCGATGGCATGGGAATAATGTATGATTCACAAAAAAATGAACTATTGGTGAGATTTCATACCAACGGATTTTTCTTGCCAGCCGCCTCTCGTTCCATATATGAAATGACTCTTGATCCCCTGACTTTAGCTGTCAAAAATCCACCGCAGATAATTAGCGGGAATCATACGATAAATACGCAATTACTGGGGAGTGGGATGCAATATTCTCCTTCGATAAATTCGATGTCCTTGCCGATACAAAAAACTGGAATTCCGTTCACTGGCGCAGCCTTTAGGGCGAAAATTTCGGGAACTTGGCAGGATCTTTTAACCGTTCCTGATGCTGAAAATGTTCAACAGATGGGCACAGCAGATTCTAATCTTGCGCCTTCTTTATTTTTTGCCGCTGCTCGACTAACGCGGGGGCAATGGGCTGGGGCTGACACCTTAACAGCTTATCTTTTTTCCGGACCACCCCTTTATCAAAATCTTCAACAAATCCCTCTTGGACAAGTCAATACTCCAGTATCGGAGAGTTATGGCTTTGTGGCTACACTCCAAGGAAGATATTCCAACACCGTTCCCATTGCGGTTTTATATGAAGATAATCGTACTACAGGTATACGTCAACAAAAAATCTTGTTTACGACCGGGGATTTAACAACCGGAATTTTCAGCCCATTAAAATCGGTTTACGCTCCAAGCCCAAATAACGGCCTAATACTCGAACTTGCGGTTGAGACGATTCCGTAAATCATTGGCGGGTTCATCAGTGAGAAGCTTTTATGTCCCATAATGCGTTCGAGCCCGTTCAATATAAATGACTTTATTCTGCTCATCGATGCTGTAAACAATCCTATCTTTATAATTCAGTCTATAGGAGTAATGTCCTAACAGATCGCCGATCAATTTTTTTCCTTCATAAGGATTGTAAATAATAACTTCGGCAAGAATGTCGTGCAGTTTTTTCTTAGAATGAGGATCTAATTTATCGATATCCTTCTTTGCGCGCTGGGTGATGCGGATAGTATAAGATTTTCTCTCAACCACCAAATACCTCATCCATGGAATACGTCTTCCCTTGCTTGATTTCCTTTTTAGCCTGACGAATACTTTGCTTAAAACCAGGGGTGGACAACAATTCCAAAGTCTCCAAAAGATTTTCGTAATCTTCTTTAGAAAGAAGAACGACTTCTCCTTCTTTGGAGAGAATTCGATAAACGCGGTGTCCCTTAACCGATCTCCTTAATAATTCAAACCATTGATTACGTGCATCAGTAGCGCTTAAGACAGTCATTATCCCCTCCTCCTTATAATAAGCTTATATATGTACGTTTTTACGTACATAATAAGTATAGCACATTTTTCTATTTTCAACTTTCCCTAATATCCTTCAACTTCAACTGCACCGTGGGTTGTTTGTGGTAGTCATCGATTGTCAAATGATAGGCGAGGTCGACCTTTTGCCCTAATTGTACCAGATCACGGTACTTGGCCATACCGAAACCCACCGCTGAGAACGCGGCCTCACCATCGGTCACCCAGAATTTAAGCGTGTCTTTACCTAAAATCGCCGGCGGACTTTTGACGGTGAGATTCCGCGAGCAAAAAACCGGTAAAGGGTTTCCTTCTCCATACGGTTCCAGCGAATCCACAATTTCCACGAGTTTGAGATCCAAACTCCCTAAAGAAATTTCACAATCAATTTTTAAAGTCGGGATAAGATGCTCTTCCCGCAAAACACTGTGCGCGAATTGATTAATCAAACCGCGGAAAGGATCAATGTTTTCTTCTTTGATCGTCAAGCCAGCGGCGAGGCGGTGGCCGCCGTAGCCTTCCAGCATTTCTGCGCAATGCGTTAAAGCCTCATGCAAGTGAAAACCCTCTATAGAGCGGGCCGAGGCTGTTCCTATCCCCTCGCTAAAGGAAATCACGATACTCGGCCGATAATAGGTTTCCGTCAAACGCGATGCCACGATGCCTAAAACCCCTTTATGCCAGCCTGCCTTTCCAACCACAATCACCTTGTGATCTTTAAAATTGACCTCCCGCTCAACGATATCAAACGCCTCTTGAACAATATCGCGCTGCATTTTTTGCCGTTCGGAATTTTGTTTGTCTAAAAATTGCGCTAGCGCATAAGCCTCATCAGCGTCTTCACTTAAAAATAATTCTAAAGACTTTTGGGCCGAGTCCATACGGCCGGTCGCGTTGATCCGCGGGCCTAAAATAAATCCCACATAAAATGGCCGCATCGCTTTTCCTTTAATCTTCGCGACATCTAAAAGGGCGGACAGTCCTGGATTTTTAGTCTGGGCGATTTTCGGCAAACCGTTTTTGACAAAAATCCGATTTTCTCCGCGCAGTGGCACCACATCGGCAATCGTCCCCAAGGCCACCAAATCCAAATAATCTTCGTCGATTTTTCCAAGCAAAGCCTGGATCAATTTTGCCATCAACCCAACGGAGGCCAAACTTTTGAAAGGATAGGCGCAATCAGCCCGTTTAGGGTTAACAACGGCGACAGCCGATGGAATTCCTTCCGGCGGAGGTTCATGATGGTCAAAAATTATGACCTCAACCCCAACGGAATTGAGATTGGCAACCTCGCTGTGGGCCGTGATACCGCAATCAACGGCAATAAGCAGGCTGACTCCTTTTTCCTTCGCTAACTGCGCGATGTCATGATTCAATCCATACCCATCATGCATCCGGTGCGGAATATAATGCATGACCCTGACCCCAATTTTTTTGAGGACAAAGTTCAAAAGCGCGGAAGATGTAACCCCATCCACATCATAATCGCCAAAAATCAAAACCAGCTCATCGCTGTCTCTCGCTTTATGAATGCGATTTACCGCCCGATCCATATCCTTAAGTAAGAACGGGTCATGGAGATCCGCCAAATTCCCAAAAAGAAAATCCCTCGCATCTGCTTCTTGGTCAACTTCTCGATTAACCAAAAGCTGCGCAATAATGGGGTGAATCTGCAGGGCGTTGCTCAGCTGCACCTGCAATTGCGGATGAGGTGGTTTGATGATCCAGCGTTTGGTTATCAATATGCTCATAGAAAATTTTAATCACGAAATACGAAACAATTTCGAAATTCGAACTCTTATGGGCCTTTGTACAACTAAAGAAAAAAATTTGAATTTATCATTGAGGAGACAAAGGCCAATATTGACTACTTCAATTCTTTTGGCTCTACAAAGGTCAATAGTATCTATGCAAAGCCTACATTTTCTTCGGCGCGCCGACACCCAACAATTTTAAGCCATTAGCCAAAACAATGCGCGCCGCGTCCAAAAGAGCCAACCGCTCTGCGGCAAGATCAGGATTTTGGTCAATCACGCGGTGCTTATCGTAAAATCGGTGAAACATCGTGGCCAATTCGTGCAGATAATTCACCAACGCGTAAGGGTCGAGCTGCTCGGCGCATAAAATCAAAACTCCCGGAAACTGACCGATTTTTTTAAGCAAATCCAGCTCCTCTTCATTTTTAAGGAGAGAAAAATGCGTATGCCTCGCTGCCAGATTGACTTCCTTGGCCTTATCCCAGACACTATAAATGCGTGCGTGCGCGTATTGAATATAATAGACGGGATTTTCCGGTGTCTCTTTTTTGGCTAATTCCAGATCAAAATCCAGATGCGCACTGATGCGCCGCATTAGAAAGAAAAAACGGGCCGCATCCACCCCCACCTCACTCATCACTTCCCGTAAGCTGATATACTGCCCCCGCCGCGTCGACATCGAAATCGGCTGGCCGCCACGATAAAGCGTCGCCAGCTGCACAATCAAGACCTCCACATCATCGCGGTCATACCCTAAGGCCTCCACCACGGCTTTAATACGCGGAATATACCCGTGGTGATCCGGCCCCCAAATATTGATAACCTTTTCAAATCCCCGCTTGAACTTATTTTGGTGATAAACGATGTCAGGGGTGAGGTAGGTATAGTTACCATCGCTTTTTTCAACCACTCGGTCCTTGTCATCACCAAAATCCGTGGACCTAAACCACAATGCCCCTTCTTTTTCATAAAGGAATCCCTTTTCACCTAGAAAATCCAAAACCGCTTCAATATTCTCTTTGGTTGCAATTTTCGACTGATGCGCCCACACATCAAAATGCACGCCAAAATCATCCAATTCCTTTTTAATCACATTGAGCAAATAATCTACCGCAAACTGCCGGATACGATCGGCCTTACCTTCCAAATCCGCAATTTTCCCCACCTTGTTTTGCTCCATATAAATTCTAGCCATGTCGAGGATATAATCGCCCTGATAACAATCTTCGGGAAACTCAATTTTTTCACCTAAAACTTCGCGGCTGCGCAGCTCTACCGAACGCCCCAAAATATTAATCTGATTTCCCTCATCATTCACATAAAATTCTTTTTGGGCAGCGAACCCGACAAAATTCAAAATATTCACCAAGGCATCCCCTACGGCTGCCTGACGGGCATGGGCGACACTCAACGGTCCCGTCGGATTGGCGCTGACAAATTCCACTTGAACTCTTTTCTTCTTGCCAAACGCCGATGAACCGAAATTCTTTCCTTCTTTTAAAACCTCGCTCAAGGTGACATAAAGCGCCCCAGGGCTTAAATAAAAATTGATGAATCCCGGCCGCACCACATCAATTTTCTGAAGATGCCCGTTTAAGGGACTGCTTTCAACATTTTTTTGAATGGCCGCTACTAGTTGGGCGGCTAACTCTAAGGGGGACCGGCGAAGCGGTTTGGCTAACTGCAGAGAAATATTACAGGAAAATTCCCCGTGCTTTTTGTCATTGGGAATTTCCAGGACGATTGGAGGAAATTCGGTGAGAGATTTATGCGATTCGCGAAGCGATTGGGAAATAACGTCTTTTAACTGCTCTTGGAGATTGACTAACATGGCAACACAGAATAAGCTTATTCATGAGAAGATATTGGAGAAACGTTTCGGTTACTGGCGCTTATTTCTCCCAGTTTACTTTTTTAGCATCTTGCCAGAGATAATCCAAACCGTAAAATTCGCGCGTAAGCTTTTCAAAAATATGAACCACCACATCACCAAAATCCATCGCGATCCAGCGCGAATCGCTCAAACCCTGTTTTTTCACAGAACGAAGATTCAACTCGTGGATTTTTTCTTCGATTCCCAAAGCCACGGCCCGAACTTGGCGATCGGTATTTCCTGTACAGAGAACAAAATAATCGCAGAAATTAGCCACCTTACGCATATCAAGAACCGTAATTTCAGCGGCTTTTTTATCTGAGGCGCATTCTGCGATTAATTTGGCAAGCTTCAGTGGTGTCAAGGATGTGTCTTTAATACGACCGGCAACCTTTCATGCTTATTTCTTCATTTTGGCCGCTTGGTCTTTGCTTAAAACTCTCCAGCATTCATGCGTACCAGCCTTAGATTTAGCTACCGCAAAAAAACGTCCAGCCTTTTGTCTAACTTGATACTCCCCTGTCTTAAACTTTGCCTTGGTTTTCACATCGTAGAAAGAGAGTTCTTCTGGCATAATACATATCCTCCTTTGATACTTTGGCTGTTAGGGTTTAAGAATCTGTCACAGTCTATCCAATAATTAAACGCTTGTCAATTTAAAAAATATTTTAGGGTGGGGGGGGTTTTTTTTAAAGTTAAAAAAAAAAACACCAAAAAAATAAAAATATAAAAAAAATAATTAACTTTTTTTAATTTTAAAAATTTTTTTTGGGGGGGTTTTTTTTTTAAAATCTAAAAAAAATCGCCCCAAACTTTTCTAAAATTATCTCCTCATATCCGTTAAAATCATTTACAATAAAATATCCACATGAACCCAGAACATCCCTCATCCCATAAACCACAAATCCCCCGATCCGAAGGATTTCTCTTCGGCCTACTCTTAATTCTTCAGCTCCTTTTTTATATATGGCTTTGTTGGCAGCGGCGTATTCCGGCAGGATTTGATACCTTCCAATATTTTCATTTACAGTATTTTTTTCTCAATAATGCCGTTACCGCTGATGAAGTCCCACAGTGGATACCCTTTATGACCCATGGGACCGTTGCCACATGGTGGTATGCAATCGCGGCCGGTATTCTCCAAACCGCTC
Source organism: uncultured Planctomycetales bacterium (assembly GCA_964359575.1). Classification (GTDB taxonomy): domain Bacteria; phylum Omnitrophota; class Gorgyraeia; order Zapsychrales; family GWA2-47-8; genus 2-02-FULL-48-11. Next base: position 32,146 of record CAYHTV010000003.1, on the reverse strand, counting down.
TCCTCGCTTTTGGGCATTGGGTGGCCTGGATCCTAAAGGGGATTAATTTCGTTTATATTTTTCAACTGGGAATGTTTGTTGATGAGTTTGCCCTCATTGTAGGTGCCTGGCTTTTAGCTCGACGATTTTATCACTCGCTATCCACTGTTTTTTTGGTTGTGGTTACAATAAGCGGATCTTGTATCTGGTTCATCCAGGTGTGGTACAATTTTCATTTTTACTATCTGATTCCCTTGCTGCTTCACTGCACACACAGATTCCTAGAAACCGGCCGGTGGCGCTATCTCGCCTTAACCGGGACCCTCCTGGCACTGCAGACACTCGGCAATCTGCCATATTTTATTCCGGTGACGACTTTAGTAATATTTTTGTACTTTCTTTTTTTTGCAGCCTTTAACTTCCAAGAAGTCCTTCCCCAATTACGCTCTATAAAATTTTCGTGGCCAGCCGTTTTGACCTTCCTGGTCATAGCAGCCCTTTTTTATCTCGCCTACACGCTTTTGGAAATTAACACGGCCGAAATTACCAATTACAATTATGGCCGCGGCGCTGACGCCCATGTCGATTTGAACGGATTCCTCACTTACGGACGTAATATGTCTCTCTTAAAATGGGTGGAAATGCTTTTCGGTGTCTCGCCGGCATCGGATTACACCCTTTTTATTGGATTTCTCCCATTGGCCCTCTCCCTGTTTGCTCTTATCTTCTATATCCATCGAGGAAATCTCCACATCTTCGCTATGATCATTACACTCCTTTTATTCAGCACAGGGAGTTTTCTGGCCACCTTTTTCTATTATCTATGGCCGGCGATGCATTTCTTTCGGCATCTGGCCCTTATTTCTCCCATTGTCAAACTTTTTATTTGTTTTTGGGCTGGATTTGGGTGGGAAGCACTTCTTCAGCTTAAAGAAAACAGCACTCATCTATTAAAATGGAACAGGATCCTTATGGTGTTAAGTTCTCTATTTCTGGGATTGGGAATTTTTCTGTTGACCATCAGTCAAGATGCATCGTTCGCTGAAAAACTTCTGCTAAGCCTTGTTGAAGGAGGAACCTATTGGGCTGACCATATTCAAAAATTGTATAGATATATTCCTAGTCTTCCTTCGTATCTTGATAAAAGTGTATTAGTTGCCCAGCTTGTCTTTGCATCGCTTTTTGCGTTCATACTGGCCCTGCTTTTGTTCATCATGGCCTCAGAAAAAAACACACGCCTGCTGCCAAGTCTGACCATGATCCTCCTTATTGTTCATACCGTCCACATCTATCAATATAAAATTACCGAAGCAAATTCAAAAACAATTTCACTTCCTCGGGAGATGCTTGATATTACGGTATTTCAATCGATGCCTTTTCATCAGCGGCGAAAAAGCGAATTTCTATTACATGATTCACGCGATCGGATCTTGTCTAAATTGAAATTGACTCCCGCCTATTGGTCAACCTATGCCTTTCTTTTTAAAGATGACGCTGGACATACACTGCGAACCGATCATTGGTTAAAACCATTCGACCAACTGATGAAGGCGTATTGGGAACAACCCCTCAACCCTTCGGAAATTCCCAAAGGATTTTTACCGTATAAGTCCCTGACCTTTCCTTTAAATCATCCCGCCGCAAGAAAAATGGCGGCGGTTTCAACCGACAAAATTCAATTCTTCACTAATCCCATTTTTCTTTCTTCCGAAGAAGATATCGCGCAGCTCATGCGTCATCCTGCCTACCAGGGAGATATCCTTTTTTTATCTGATGAACATCCTTTTAAAAAATTCGGTCTCCCTCAGGCCATCTCGCCAGAAGGCTTGTCAGCTCATTATCGTATTGATCTGAAAAATGATATTGACCGATTCGATGCCAATAATTTGGAAATCCGGATCGATGTTCCGGGGAAGGAAAAAGTCTATCTCTTTTATAGTGACGTATGGCACCCGCAGTGGAACGCAACCGTCAATGGTCAGGCGGTGACTATCTATAAAGCCAACCTGGCTTATAAGGCCATTCCCTTAACTTTTGGCGAGAATGTTGTCCGCTTTCATTTCGAATCTACGAAACTCACTGCTTTATATTATTTTTGGGGGCTAGTAGCATTGGGCTGGCTGATAGGAATTTTATATTTAACGATAGGGATTATCGTACCCCCATCAACGCGCGTAAGTCCCTCTTCTGATCTTCGGTGATGGGCCCTACCAGGGCTAAATTAAAACGCTGCTCGTTAAAGATGTCATCGGCCAGCCGCTGGATGTCCTTCATGGTCACCTTATTGACTTGATTGATTACATTTTTAAGCGTGCGAATCTTATCATGCGAAACAGTTTCTTCCCCAATCCACAGCATGTGATCCATGGTTTCTTCCATACTCAATAGCAGTTGGCCTATGGCATAGTCTTTAGCCCGGGTAAATTCACTTTTATTAATTCCACCCTCCTTCATCTTCTTAAACTCCTGCAAAACGACCTCCAAAGTCTTGACGATCTTCTGGTTATCCACCCCCGCGCGCACCATAAAAATCCCGCTATCTTTATAAGACTTGATGCCGCTGCCGATCGAATAGGCCAAACCCCGTTTCTCACGGATCTCATTAAACAACCGGCTGGACATGTTCCCGCCCATAATAATATTTAACAGCGTGAAAATATATCGGTCTTTGTGCCCTTCCGGGAGTCCCAATGTTCCCAATGCCAGATGCATCTGTTCAATATTCTTTTCCAAAAAATGGACCCGGGGATGGGACTGCGAATTGTCCGCTGGCAAAAAATTCCGGCTTTGTGTTTTAGAAATTTTATTTAAATACTTTTTGACAAACCTGACAAACTTTTCGTGCTCTAATCGTCCGCAGGCAGCAATCACAATATTGTGCGGGGAGTAATACTCACTATGAAATTTATGTAAATTCTCACTCGTCATACTGCCTACGGTCGCCTCGGTTCCCGTCAGATTCTTCCCTAACGGATGGTCAGGCCACATCAAGGCATCCAGCAATTCCATAACCCGGTATTGCGGCAAGTCATGGTACATTTTGATTTCCTCGATGATCACGGCACTTTCTTTTTGGACATCTTCAGGAGAAATGATCGGACGAAAAACCATATCCGACAGCACATCAAACGTCATTCTCAAATGTTTAGCCGGAATTTTGGCGTAATAACAGGTCACCTCCTCGGCCGTAAAGGCATTCAAGGTTCCGCCAATGCCCTCAATACTTTCCTTGATTTCCTCACAGGAATACTTTTGGCTTCCTTTAAAAAGGATATGCTCCAAAAAATGCGCCGCGCCTTTAAGATGATCCTCTTCATAGCGCCCGCCTGTTGAGACCAAAAATCCCAACGCGGCACTGTCACGATTTTTCATCGCATGGGTGACAATACGTAAACCATTATCAAGCACAGTTCTTTGGTATGACATCTACACCACCTTAGCTAATTGTCCAACAAAACGGCTGACGTTTCGCACAATATTTTTCTTGCCTTTATGCCTCACAATTTCTTTAATGATGGCGCTTCCGACAATCACGCCATCGGCAATTTCCAAAATCGCCCTGATGTCGGAAAGCGTAGAGACCCCAAACCCCACACAGATCGGCTTCTGTGTTAATTTTCGCGCCAATTCAATCTGTTTTTTTATTTCATCCGTAAAAATCATCTGCGCGGTTCCGGTCACACCGGTCATTGAGACATAATAAATAAATCCGCGGGAGGCAGTGGCGATTCTTTTAATCCGCTCTTTATCGGTTGTCGGCGACAAAAAGAAAATCGTCGCTATTTTCTTGGCGCGCGACGCTCGTATTAAGACGCTGGCTTCTTCCGGTGGCAGATCAGGAATAATTATCCCATCTACACCAGCCTCTTGGGCATTGGAAATAAATTTTTCCTCTCCAAAATGAAAAATCGGATTGTAATACGTCATTAAGGCAATGGGAATTTGCGAATGAGCGCGCAGGCGCTTGACTAGCTGCAAAATTTTATCCAGCGTAACATGCTGGGCCAGCGCGCGCTCAGAAGCGGCCTGAATGGTTTTACCATCCGCCAAAGGGTCGGAAAAAGGCACGCCTAATTCAATGATATCCACGCCAACCTTTTCAAAGGATAAAACCAGCTGCTCCGTGACTTGCAAGCTCGGATCGCCCGCGGTGAGAAAACCGATGAAGGCCTTTTTCTTTCGCCTCCTTAATTCTTGGAATTTTTGAGTAATGCGATTCATAATAAAAGTCACGGGTCACAAAGTCACACGTCACAAGGTCACAAATGTTTTAAACTTTTCCGCCTGCCGGTAGGCAAGTGTGACTATAGTACATTTCTAATGATCGTCATATCCTTATCACCCCGACCGGAAAGACAGACAATGACTGTCGCTGATTTTCGAATTTTTTTAGCTAATTTTTCCAAATAATGAATGGCATGGGCGGTTTCAAGCGCCGGGATGATTCCCTCCATTTGGGAAAGCAAAGTGAGCCCCTGCAACGCTTCCTTATCGGTGACCGCAGTATACTGTGCCCGTCCGATTCTTTTGTAATACGCATGCTCCGGCCCGACCCCAGGATAATCTAATCCAGCGGCGATGGAGTGCGCAATTTTGACCTGGCCATCGGCGGTCTGCAAAAGATTGCTTTTGCTGCCATGCAGCACTCCAATTTGGCCGCCCGCAATTGCCGCCGCATGTTTGCCGGTTTTTAGGCCTTCACCGGCGGCTTCCACACCGATCATTTTGACACTTTTGTCTTTAAAAAAGGGATGAAACAAACCCATCGCATTGCTGCCCCCGCCGACACATGCCACCAAATAATCCGGCAATCGCTTTTCTTTTTTTATAAATTGTTTGCGGGCTTCCTTCCCGATAACGGATTGAAATTCCCGCACCAAAAGCGGATACGGATGCGGTCCCGCCACCGAGCCAATCACATAAAAAGTATCGCGCACATGGGTCACCCAATCGCGGATCGCTTCGTTCATCGCATCCTTAAGCGTTTGAGAACCGCTGTTCACCGGAAAAACTTCCGCGCCCAATAATTTCATACGAGAGACATTCAAGGCTTGGCGCTCGATGTCTTCCATGCCCATATAAACCCGACATGGCAACCCAAACAAGGCGGCCGCGGTGGCCGTCGCAACGCCATGCTGTCCCGCGCCGGTTTCGGCAATGATACGCCGTTTGCCCATGCGCTTGGCGATGAGAATTTGGCCAAGTGTGTTATTGATTTTATGCGCGCCGGTGTGGAGCATATCCTCACGCTTAAAATACACCTTAAGTGTTTTAAGATGCCCGCTTAAACGCTGAGCAAAGTAAAGATTGGTCGGACGACCCGCGTACTCTTGAAGGTAGAAATGAAATTCCTTCTGGAATTTTTTGTCTTTTTTAAGGTGGAAGAATTCCTTTTCCAATTCTTCCAGCATCGACATGAGCGTCTCTGGAACGAATCTCCCTCCAAACTCACCAAAATGTCCCTTTTTGTCTGGGATAGTCCTCATGAAAACCCCTCCAAGAAAACTCCTCACTTCGTTCGTCGTAACTTCTTTGCTGCATAGGAGAGGAGTTTTTAGCAGCTAGGAAAGTTTTATACTTTCCTATGCTGTCAAAAAAATTCTGAATACTAAATACAAGACAAATTAGAATTTCTAATTTCGAAATTGTTTCGAATTTAGTATTTAAGATTTCAAAATTTACATTAAATCACACTTCATTTGGTCTGTCAAAAATTATGGCTTTTTATATCCCGTGAGGACGAGGGCAGTGCTGACGATACCCATGGCCCCGTCAATACGCAGCGGAATCATCCGCGGGCTTGTATCGAACCATATCTTGTATTCTTTAGGGTCGCTCTCTAAGTAAATCGCCTCGTAGGTGCGATCCGTAATTTTTAAACGCGTTTTATCCTTGACGGCAATCCGCACATTCTTCGTTGGCAATTGCATGGTAAAGGTCAAACCCTTCTGGACATCTCCCTGGATGCGAAAACGGTAAAGAAAACAATAAATATTATCAACCTTTGTTTTTCCCTTCAGGATTTGTTCGGAAGTTTTTCCACCCGCATCCTTAACAATTTTAATTTCTCCCGTGTTCAAATCATATTTTTCCGTAATCTTTTCCCTTTTTCCAAAAATATTCAAATTCCGCTTCACCATAAAGGGATACAATGTCACCGGATCCACGAAAATTTCTTCCTGATCGAAGAAATTTGGGGCATTGGCAACAAAAGTAATACGGTACAAATCCCGCGCCTCTATTTTTTCTAAGCCCCTAAAGCTAAGGCTTGCCTCACCCACCTTCACCCCAAATTTCTTAATGGCATACGTGATGATCTCATCTGCCGGAAAGGGAAAAGGAGAATTTTGGGCCTGCGCCGATCCTGCCTCAAAGAAAAAAACTGCAAGGATGACCACCCATTTTAAGCAGATGATCGGCTTCATAGATTATCGTAACTCTTTAGAAATTGCTCCAAAAGCCGTGACCCATTATAAAGATCATTTATCTTCACATATTCGTCAGTGGTATGCGCGGTACCGCAAGAGCCATACCCGGTAGCAAACGCCGGAATTCCATATTTTTTAAAAAATGTGATCACGGTAGCCCCCTCACTCCCCTTAAAACGAGCCCGAAACCCCATCCGCCTGGCCGTATCCACATAAGTTTTTACAAGCTGGTGGCGGCGATCGATTTCATATGGTTGCTGCAGATCATCAATTTCGATTTTAAATTTTTTAGCCACACTGGCGACAATACCGGTAATTTCTTCCAGCACCTTTTTATCCTGCATGCCTGGCAAAAATCGCGTGTCCAACGAAAATTCGCAAAAATCCGCCACCATATTGACCTTATCGCCCCCACGCACGGTGCCAATATTCTTCGTTGGCGCATGTAAAAAAGGATGACTTTTGAATGCAAATTGATGCGCTTTCAATTTTTCAATAACTTTAGCAGCGAGCTCAATCGAATTGACCCCACGCCAATTATAAGCGCCGTGCGCCTTTTTTCCGAAAATCTGAATTCGTAAATGCAGCAAACCCTTTTGCGCAATAATCGTATCAAACTCATCGGAATCCATGATCAAAGCCGCCTGTGGCCGCAAAATCTTTTTGTCCAAAAGCGGGATGATCCCGCAATGGCTTCCGGTTTCTTCATCAACGGTCGCCGCCATAATAATATCCTTGCGCAAACGGACACGATCCTCAACGAGACTGCGCATCACTTCCAGGCAGCACGCCAGATTTCCTTTATCATCGCTTGCCCCGCGTCCATAAATCCGGCCGTTATAAATTTGTCCGCCTAGCGGATCGAATTTCCACCCCGTGCCAATAGGGACAGTATCAAAATGCGGCGTAACTAAAATGGCCGCTTGGGCGGCTTGCCTACGCGGCAGATTTCCTTTCAGCGCAGCAACAACATTAGGACGGCTTTTTGCGAATGAATAGGTTTTAACCTCCAATCGCAAAGACCGCATATCTTTTTCAATAAATTTAGAAAGGGCGAGCTCATTCCCCGGAGGATTAACGGAATTAAATCGGATGACTTTTTGCGTAAGCGAAATGAGTCGGGACTTATGAATCATTTTAAATTCTTATTAAATTTAGTTATTTTAAAAACTCTTCTGCCTTCAAGACACCGATAAGACGGGAATAGTCTTCGTAATCAACTAAAATAATCTGCGGTCGCTCTTCTATCATCCTTTGTACCTTAAGGATATGATTTTTTATACTGCGAAAGGCGAGGTATTTGAATTCTGTCTGACAGCTGGGGCACAACGCAGTATCAAATTTTATATCCAGCGTCTTGCACTTCGCGCAGCTGGCAGATAAATCTCCATAAATCATGAGGTGATTTCTAACATCATTGATGTCCAATTTTTTATAAACGCGCATAAATTTCTCATTCATCTCAATGTTCCCTTTAAATTCAAAATTCGATAGTCAAGAAAAAGCAAATATTAGGGCTCATTATAACATACTCAAATAATTTCACCGAATGTGTTTTTGGAATTTTTTGGAATTTTTCTTAAGAAAATGCTGAAATGGCAAGAATTACGGAAGAATAAAAAAGCCGATAAAGACAGGGATGTATCCCCCCATCGCACTTCGGCAACCCAGCCACCCTATTGCCCCTATTCCCACCGTTTGTCTTTTATGCCCACCCCACGGGGTTGTGAGCCTTCCCGGTTTTGCGGCAACGTAGGCCTGTTGGCTTTGTGTCCCCGGGTTTCCCCGGGTTTACCTTTATCGGCTTATTTCAACTATATCACATGCGAGGCTGCTAGGCAAGGGTGTGGCAAAATGCATAAATACTCATAACATATTATATATCAATTACTTGCACTCATGTTGTAATATAAAAATTGCCCGTCTAAAGCTTAATATACTTTTCCCAATGCGAATACAGCTCTTTGGTGGCCTTGATGTCCCGCATACAATAGCGGGCGATATCATGATATTTCCCTTGTTTGAAAAAGTCCTTAACTTGCAGTCCCGTGATCCCTTCCTGTTTGGGGCTTTCAATCCCAAAGGCCTGACACCACATATGCAGGCCAAACTTACGGCGCATGGCATCATAAAAACTTAACTGATCGGCTAAATCAATGTGCAGCTTATAATCATAGCGATACGGGACTAAATTTTTCGTCGCTCGAATTTTTTGGATGGCTGAACGGATCAATAAAAACGGGCAATCAAAAACCCGGCCGTTAAAGGTGACAAATTGTTCATAACGGCTCAACTGGGCCCAAAAATGACTGAGTATCTCTTTTTCATTGCCGGAAATATAGGTGATACTCCCTTCAATAAATTTTTCTTTCTGCGGTGAGCCATTTTGAAAATACACAATGCCTTGCTCACTTTCCACTTCCAGCATGCCGATAGCCACCACTTGAGCGGTTAAAGGGTAAAAATTAAGGCTGTTCTTCGCCTCTTCGATTTCCTGCTCAGTCTCGGCAAATTTCAGGAAATATTCTTGGGAAGATTTATCCAAAACACCAAAATCCTGCCCCACCGTTTCGATATCAAAAACAATTTTCGACATGCTATTCACTCATTCGTAATCGTTGTCCCACCCTGATGGTGGATGTAGTAAGTTGGTTGCGGACGCGTATTTCTTCCATACTTTTATCAAATCTTTGCGCGATGCCATATAAAGTGTCTCCCGGCTGAACCGTATAAAATTCTGGTTCAATTTTTTCCTTTAATGCCAAAGGCATCACTGGCTGAAAAAATTTTTTCGTCAACCTTTTATAGGAACGTTTCGGAAAGTCAACAGCATGATCCGTCTGCCGCCGCACGCGCCGCAAAAGCGGCTTAACATAATTGATGGGGACGGCAAAATTCAAATTCTGTCCCTTTAAATGCGAGGCAGTAGTAATCCCAATTACTTTTCCCTTAAGATCAAACAAAGGCCCGCCGCTGCTGCCATTGGATAATGGAACACTCGTTTGAAAAATTCTAAACCCCTTGTTGCCTTCCCTCAGCGAACTGATGAGCCCATCGGAAACCGTTCCTTCAAACCCTAAGGGGTTGCCGATCGTTACCACCCTCTGCCCAATCTCAACATGTTTGCTATTGCCTACTTTGACGGCCTTTAATCCCTGCGCGTTGATTTTTAATACGGCAATGTCCTTTTCCTCATCAACAGCAACGACACGCACATGGCGATACGCCCGGTTATTGCGCAGCTTAACAATAATTTTATCCACCTGACTTACCAGATGCGCGTTGGTAACAATCAAACCATCTTCACTCACTACAAACCCACTGCCCAATTTGTTCTCTTGATCATTTTTTTGTGCGGCAGCGATCAAAACCACAGAATCTGCCTGTTCCTCAAAAAGACTAGCAATCCGCTCACCCTCCATCAAGGCAAAAGCTGGGATCGGCAAAAAAAGCGCATAAATCAAAAGAATAGTTAGGCTAATTTTTTTAAGGATATCTATCATGGAAAGCCGGCCATTTCTTTATGGGCCTTTGTACAACTAAAGAAAAAAATTTGAATTTATCATTGAGGAGACAAAGGCCAATATTGACTACCTCAATTCTTTCGGTTCTACAAAGGTCAATAAACTCAACAACATATCATTAATATTGCCTTCAATAAAATTAATATCTTCCGGGATTTTAAATTTTTCTTCGGAGATCAGGGCTCCCGCCTGCAGGCTCACCGCCGCAAACGTCGTATCAACGAAGGCGGTCTTTTGCTCGCTTTTAAGCGGGATCCCATTCCATATCCAAAATTTTTGCCCTTGATGCTTGATTTCCCAAATATCACACATTTTCTCACCAATCCGCTCGTTATCAATTTTTTCTCCGCCAACTAGACTCATCATTTTCTCACCCAGCGGAGTCTTATCTTCAGGGCTGGATTCCTCAAGGGCTTTCATGAGTAATTCATTTTTGATTTTACTGCCGATCTTTTTGTCCAAATGAATCGTGTAAATCCATTCGCCGTCAATAATAGTCAAAGTATTCGAGAATCCCAACCCGGCGACTTCGGACTTTGTATATCTGGCCTCGCGTCTGCCCCAACGGTCAAAATAAGCAATTTCGATACCGCTTTGGGTCCCGCTGATAATATATTCTACAATTCCCGACTCAACAAAATACCGTTTATACGGCCGTAATTCCGCTGCGCGTTTTGGCGCAGATGATTCAAACGCGGGCACGAGCGTATTCATGGCCGGGATCGTTTCGGCATCCTGGGCCACGGCGACCTGCCCCATCCCCGCAGGCAGAAAAAATAAAAATCCCAAAACTTTTCGTAAAAACTTTGCCCGCATTTACTTTCTCTTCTTTATCGGCTTTTTTTCCGGTGGAATATTTTTAGGTGCGCTGACCGTCACTTTAACCTGTCCGTCGTTTAGGATTTCGACCGATTCGATTTTGATAAATTGTTTGAGATATTCTTCCCGAAATCCAAAACCTGCGGTCAATTCCTTCCTTGCTGCGCCGGCGGCTGCCTCTTGGGCTAATGTGTATTTCGCCACATCATTTACCTCTGGGTCATCTGAGGGGTACGCAGTTTTGGTAGCGTAAATCCGCAACGGTTTTATCAATCCATCCGGAAAATACCGGAAGACCTCAACCTGCTTCGCTTTATAATCCGCAACAAAAATCCGCCCTTCCGAGGCTGCGACTGCCGAGAGATTCTCAAATGCCCCAATTTCCTTGCCAAAAGAGCCAAACGCGAGAATAAAATTTCGTTTTGGACTAAAAATCTGAACCCGGTTGTTCCCGGCATCCGCCACGTAAAGATTGTCATTCTCATCCAAGATGATATCCACCGGCCGATCAAACTGTCCCGGGCCACTGCCCTTTTCGCCGAATGCTGCCAAAAAATTTCCCGTTTCACTGAAAATCTTAATTTGATTACTCTCCGTTTCAAGGACAAAAATTTGATCATGCGAATCAACCGCTAAAACTTTGGGGGATCGCAATTCGCTTGGCGGACCACTGGCTGTCGCGCCTCCACTGCGGCCGCCGAATGCCGCAAGATAAATCCCATCATGATTAAAAACTTGAATACGATTATTGTGCGTGTCTGCCACAAAAATTTTTCCTTTGCTATTGACGGCCACGCCCTGCGGAAAGTTGAATTGACCCGCCTTGCTTCCGCTTTTCCCAAATTCGTACAGCATTGCGCCATCCAAATTAAAAATTTGCACCCGGTGATTACCGGTATCAGCGACAAAAACCTTGCCATTGAGAGCAGCGCTCAGCGACATCGGTTTTTTAAATTCACCGGCATTTGTTCCTTCTTTACCAAAAATATTGTGCGTATGCCCGTATAACAAAACCTGCGCCCCTCTATCCGAAAGTGCAAACAACCCTCGCCCGGGGATCGAGAACAAATCAACGAGCGACTCCTCGGTTTCAATGACCGAATCAAAATCCACGACTGGCGGTGAGTTAACCGCCGCGGGGATAAATTTTTTTTTACTTCCGGTGATTTTGAAAATTTGAACACGTCTGTTTTTCATATCGGCAATAAAAATCTGTCCCTGTATATCCGCAGTAATGCCGGCAGCACCGTCAAATTGTCCCCGTCCGCTCCCCGCCGATCCGAATGATAAAAGAAGCGTGCTGTCGCTATCGATTTTTTTAATGCTCTGCTGTGCGCCTTCGGTGATATAAATATCCCCGCGGCTGTCAACCGCTAAACCGTTCGCCCGGCTTAAATAATTGTGCTTATGGACGGCGCCCGAAATCTCCTGCAGTTTTATTCCCGCGGAAGAATATTTAACAATTTTTCCTGCCTCTGGAAGCAGCACATAAAGATTACGCTGTGCGTCAATACCAATGTCCACTGGATGAAATTCCGTATCAAACATTCCCAAAAATACGCCGTTGGGGCTGAAAATTTCAACGCGCCGGTTGCCGGTATCAGCCACAAAAATAAAACCAAACTGGTCCACCGCTACACCCAAAGGAGCATTCAACTGCCCAGGCAGAGATCCCAAACTTCCAAATTGAGAAATAAATTCGCCGGCTTTATTAAAAATTTGTAAACGATTGTTGCCCGTATCAGCCACGATAATTTTATCAGCTGGCGAGACCGCCAGCGCGCGTGGTTTATTCAGCTGGCCTGACTGCAAGCCCCGCTCGCCAAAACTTAAGCGCAGGGTGCCATCGGATTCAAAAACAAGCACCCGGGAGGATTCTTCATCAATCACATACACTTCGGTGCCAGAATGGGAAACAGCCACATCAACGGGTTTCGCTAGTCCGGAATTGACTTCTTGGATAAAACTAACGCTTTCCAAACTCGCCTGGGACGTATCAGGAAATACCGAGAGTGAGCAGAAAAGAATATAAATAAAAATCCGTGATAATTTCATATTTTTTTGGAATATTACGAATTGGCTATATTTTAACTTAGCACAGAGGCGACAACAAGCAAAATACAGGAATATTAACGAGGAGTTCTTGAGAAACGGATCAATAACATTAAAAAGTCTGTAAAGCCAAGCCGCCCAAAACTCCCAGCAGAAAAGAAACAATTTTATCCAGCCACTTCTCCTTCAAAACCTCCTTCCAGCGATTGTGACTTCTCTTCTTTCGTTGCTCAATGCTGGAAAGTTCCTCAATCCGCTGCTCCAAGGTGCGGTACCAAAGCTTATTGTTATCATAATAGGGCGACAAGCGGCTGATAGCGACTTTTAACTCTTTCACCGAATATTGTTGAATTAAATTCTCATCGCCGGTTTTCAAATATTCTTGAAAATCTTCCGCAACTTTCAAGCCATAGTTGGGTGATGACATAGGCCTCCTTTGATGGTTGGGTTGGCTCAAGAAAACTCCTCACTTCGTTCGTCGTAACTTCTTTGCTGCACAGGAGAGGAGTTTTTAGCAGCTAGGAAAGTTTTATACTTTCCTATGCTGAAATAAAAAATCTTTAAGTTAAGTATATCACCACTGCTATTTTACCGTTCGTACTAAAATAAATTTTTTTTGACCAGTATTCACAACGACACCGCCTAAATCCACTTCCTCTAACATTTGTCTTCCGGAATTGAAACACGTCAATCGGATGTGGTATTGCCCTGGCTCAACAATCACCCGGGCAATGCGGATCTGTGCCGGCAAAGTCTGCCAACTGCGCACATCGGCCTGTTCAGAGTAAAGATTATACAAACTGCTGACACCTTTGATCGCCCAGCCAGCCAACTCACCGTGTCGTTTCTCAACCCTTTGCGCCACGTGCGACTCAGCCGTATACTTCCCTAAAGGCCGCAGAGCCGCCTTGGCGTATAACCAAGCCTTGCGCCCATCCAAGCTCTGCTGGGCAATTTTTTCCAAATCCGCTCCAACCTCGGTGATGGCGGAAAATTTTTGGCCGTCGGATTTAACGGCTATAAATTCCGACGATTGAATTTCATAATACCGCGGGGCATACTGCGGGAAGGCCATCTGCGTCATTCCCGATAATAATGGCACAACAATAGTCGTGGCATGTTTAACGGGTGAAAGCCCATTGAAATGAATGATGTAAATTTCCGCTTTTCGCATTTTTTCCTGAAGCGGCGAAAACGGAGCGCCCCAAAAATTTTTTTGATAATTTTGAAAGTCAGCCTGCCCCAAATACTGGCTTGCCGCTAATAAATTTTCTTTAAGGATTTGCGGCGCACCCCGAGATGCCGTTCTGTAAAAATCATTCTCATAAGCCCGCAGGGCTTTTTTATAAGAAATAACCGCGTCATTAATATCCTGCCGGTTATTTTTGCTTTCATACATCAATCCGAAAATGAAGCGCGCAAAACCGTCCTCGCTGTAAATATTTTTTTCATGGCAGTATAAATCGCAAAGCAGAGAAAGCTTCTGATCTCCATCCCGTGCCTCAACCAGCGCCTCTAAAATATTTTCGCGGGCCAAATAATTTAAACCCTGCAGCACATTGACGAGAATCTGCTCAAAGGCCTCGGCGCGATAAGGGGCAAGATTATCATTGACCATCCAAGTGGAAGCCATATTGCTGACCGATTTCGTGTAAAGCTGATCAATTGTATTTTTTGCCTGTTCAAAATAACGGCTGCTCTCATCATATTTTTTAGCCAGCTGCAAAACATAGGCGCGATCTAATAAATAGAGCAATTCGTTCTTAGAGCCATACATGGACTGGTGGGTATAAAATAATTGGCTGGCTTGTTCAAAACGGCCCGCTGCCACTAAGGCATTCACCTGGGCCTGGTTGAAATAGATATCTTTTTTAGCGGATATTGGAGACTGCGAAGATGAGAAGACACAGGCCGGAAGAAGAATAAGGCAGGTCAGAAGAAATATTCTTTTTCCCATGAAGGTGAGATATGATCGGATAGGATTAACTTTTAAAGAGAATATTTGGATTTCTTGACGAGTTTTTTAAGCTCGGTTTGCTCAAGCCACTTAACTTCATTCGTGGTCAAATCCACCAGCTCCAAGTTTACTTGATAAAGGATAACATATTTTCCGCTGGCATTGTCGGTCACCGTATTAATACTGCCCCGCAGCATAAAATCCGCACCCACCTCTTTACGCGGAGGCTTGATTGTTGCGGGATCGCTATAGCCTTCCTCGTTCTGACTTTTACGCTCGTCACGGACTTCGGGGCGCTCGGGTTTGGAGGCGACAAATTTTACTTTCCCGGAATTGATCATGTCCCGCTCCAAACTTTTAATAAAAACTGCGGAATTGATATGCTCGCTGCTATTATTCTCAATGGTTCCCACAATAACCACGGGTTCCCGGCCGGTTTGCTTGACAAAACTATCCAGCCAGGCGGCAACCAAACAATTCCCAATCATCTCCCTTGAGACCATCTGCGCATCCGTATCATTCCAGCGCCCGCTGAGATCCACGACCTCTTCGACTTTAAGACGCTCCACCTTCGTTGTGGAACAACCCATAAGGAATCCGGTAAAAATCGCAATGCCAAACATAAAAAATTTTTTATTCATCATGACCGTCCTTTAACCAATCCAATTGTGGCTTCATTGTATCATTATAATCCCGCGTTGACAATTTTGTTATTGTGGTTTTGGGGGATTTGGGAGGTTTCAAAATTTTGGGGCAATAGCGTCTACAAATTTCCCGATGCACTATTTAACTCTTCCTGTTTTTTCCTAATTTCCTCAATCCGCTGAGTTAAGCGTATCTCTTCCTCCTTATAAAAATCCAGCAATTTTTGATTAAATCCCTCCTGGCTTTGGGTAAGCTCATCCTGCAACCGTTTATTTTCCGCCAGCTGCTGGCTTAAGGATGATTCCATCTGCGAATATTCATCCTGAATTTTCTGCTGCGCGGCTTGCAGCTGTTGCTTTTCTTCTTCTGCCTTTTTGATGCTATCGAGCATACTGGCTTGATCCGCTTGCCGCTCGGTTAAGGCCTGTTGAAGGCTATGATTTTCCTGACTCAATTGTCGTGCAAGCTGCTGCATCTGGCGAAATTCAGCAGCCGACATCCTGGCATTTGCGTTATTGTCCCACATTCCTTTAGGAAACTCGTTGTGAAACATCGTAAAATCCCGCAGCTGCATTTCCAAAATGGCGTTCTGATACGGAGTATTAGCCCCAGCAAATCTGTCACAGGCGATCATAATGACGACAATCAAAAAAATTTTTGAAATTTTTGAAAAATGATTACTTTTCACGTGACTCCATCCTTTCTTCAAATAAAGGTTTCAAACTGCTGTAAAAATTCTCTATATGTGTAATCGATATTTTACGATCTGTCAAGGGGCAAACCAGCCAGCGATCCTACTTATGGGCCTTTGTACAACTAAAGAAAAAAATTTGAATTTATCATTGAGGAGACAAAGGCCAATATTGACTACTTCAATTCTTTTGGTTCTACAAAGGTCAATAAAGAGTCCGAATTTTACTTTTAAGAATAGAAAAATTACGCTCGGACGAAAGAATATACGGCTCGCGCAATTTCCAAGGCGTGTGCTCTTCCAAAAATAAATCCACTTGGATACGGTCTAATATTTTACCGGACGCAAGGGAACGAAAATTCAAACCAGCCGCCAAGACGATCGGCCACGGCCCCACAAAATCCCACAGCGATGATTTAAAAAAGGCCCCGCACCCGCGTCCAATCGTCGGCCAGCACAAGTCCACGGCCGCGCAGGCCTGCGTCATCAAATGACAATCTTGGTAATCCCATTGAAATTTTTTTGCAAAATTGTCGATGCACAAAAAAATCGATTGGTTCGTGATCCGCTGGTCCAGGGGACGGATTCTGGTCAGCCGCTCATCGAAGGTAAAAGCATTTTGCACAAAGTACGCTTCCACGCCATCACAAAAAAATAACTCCTTCAGCGCCGGAAAATACACCGCCCCAACCCAAGGCCTTAAATCCCTCATAAGCCCAACCGAAATGCCAAAATTGGGCATACGATTCACATAATTGCGGGTGCCGTCAATCGGATCGATCGTCCAAATAAAAGGAACCTTTTCCAAAATCGCCTGATCCAAATATCGATGTCCAGCAGGATCCTCCTCATCGATAAGAATATGCTGCGACGTTTTCAAGAAAACTCCTCACTTCGTTCGTCGTAACTTCTTTGCTGCATAGGAGAGGAGTTTTTAGCAGCTAGGAAAGTTTTATACTTTCCTATGCTGTAAAAAATCTTGCAAAATAGTGTGCGCCAGCTGAGAAACTTTCTCATCCGCCAGCGTCACCACGGAGCCGTCCTTTTTAAGCGTGGGCCGGCTATTGTCAATGAGTCCAAGGGCAGCCTTTCCCCCTTCGCAAAGGATCGTTTTCATGCGGGCTAAATATTCTTGGGCAGACATAAAAGTTAAAGGGCAAAACTCAAAAGTAAAAACTGAAATATTCATTCCCTTCTGACTTTTGAGTTTTGAATTTTAAGTTTTTTTCAATATTAATCCATGACCTGCGGTTCTTCTTGCGCCGCCTTCTGCCATTCCTGCATGGCGGGCAGATAAAGCATGGTTGCAAAATATTTTTTGGCAGCGCCTGAAACCGAAATCCCATAAGTGTTAAACCGCCAAATCACGGGCGCGTACATCGCATCTGCGATGGAAAATTTTCCGAATAAAAAGTCCCCGCCTTTGCCAAAACGCTTACGGCAATCCCCCCATAAGGCACTGATACGCGCCGTATCCTTTTGCATCTCAGGGGTTAATTCTGCCAGAGGTTTATGGGCTCTGACATTCATCGGGCAGGCCTTACGCAGATGGATGAATCCCGCGTGCATCTCTGAGCTCACCGCCCGGGCCACGGCCCTCGCTGGTTTATCCTTCGGCCACAAATTTTTCTTCGGAAAAATTTCCGCCAGATATTCGGCAATCGCGAGGCTTTCCCAAACCATAAGCCTGCCATGTTTAATGACCGGGACTTTGCCCGAAGGAGAATGCTTTAGAATATTTTGTTTGCTTTCCGGCATCCCTAAGGGAATGAAAACTTCATCAAAAGGAATTTTAAAATGTTTCAGCAAAACCCACGGCCGCATTGACCAGGAAGAATAATTTTTATTGCCAATGACCAGTGTCAGATTTTCCATAATGATTCCTCCTATACCGCGTTTCAAAAAATCTGCAATATTACATTTAGAAAAACGCGGTATTATCCCTCGCCTTTCTAGTATTGAAATAGAATCTGGATATTGCAAATTTAATGAAGCGAGGGATAAAACTTATTCACACTTTCACCTTACCCTTTATCCTCTTTATCCTGATCGAGAAAGTGTTTTAAAACAGCATCCAGCACCTCACTCCAATGCATGCCCCGCACCTTATCAAACCGAACCGTATCCACGACCAACTTGCCGTTAACCTTAAGGACATGCACACCGGTTTCATACTGGTCCCTCATACCAAAGCCCGCCATGGGATGCGACCAGCGCACCTCGCCATCCAGATGCACCGGATTTTTTTGGGTAGGGACATACACCTCAATGCGGATAACATCTCCTTTACTGAGCCGCTGCGATGAAAAAAAACTAAAACCCTCCACACTGACATCTTTGCTAACCCCGTCGTATTTTTCGGATAAAATTCTTTCCTGGCCATCCACGACAATCTGATATTTGATCTGCGTTTTAAAATCATAAATGACCCGGCAGATGATCGGCATTTTAGAACCATACCGCGCATATTTACGCTTTTCTGGATTATTTTTCATGTTTCCCATCGGCATAACTCAAGAAAACTCCTCACTTCGTTCGTCGCAACTTCTTTGCTGCATAGAAGAGGATTTTTTAGCAGCTAGGAAAGTTTTATACTTTCCTATGCTGTGAAAAAAAATTTAACAGAAATGTTAAAACGGCAATTTTAAATAAGCGCCATGTTCAAAATATCGTGTTTTCCAATAACCCCAACAAGTTTTTTCTTGCTATATACTGGAATCGTGTGCACATTTTTTCGATGCATCAGAGCCAGGGCCTTCATAATCGTATCATTTTTAGAAAGTGAAATAACCTTTCGCGTAGCGACTTGCCCGACCTTCAGTTCGGCCACTCGCTTCAGGGCATTGATCCTCTGCCGGCGCTTTGAGAGCGCCTCGCTAATCAGCCGCAGCAGATCCGTCGTCGTTAAGATTCCAACCAGTTGATTTTCATCATCTTCCCGCACGACCAAAATCCCATTGATCTGATGCCGCAAAAGCAAATGCGCGACACTTCCCACCCGGATATTATCTTTCACCTTAATGGGATGATCACACATGATATTTTCGACAGTCATTTCCAGCATAGGTCCCTCCTTCACGCTAATGGCCTATAACGCGCTTAGCCAAGCTATAAATCCTGTTAGAAAACTGCGCTCTCTATGGGCCTTTGTACAACTAAAGAAAAAAATTTGGATTTATCATTGAGGAGACAAAGGCCAATATTGACTACCTCAATTCTTTTGGTTCTACAAAGGTCAATAACGGGATAAACTAAACCGCCCGGATTTGTCCAAAGAATTCTTTCAAGAAATGCCCATCCTTTTTGCCGGGAGACTTTTCAACCCCGCTGGAAACATCCACGGCATAAGGATGGCATGCCGCAATGGCCTGGCTAACATTCTGCGGATTTAGCCCGCCGGACAAAATCAACGGCTTTTTAAACTTCATTTCCTTCAATAAGTTCCAATTAAAAATCTTTCCTGTCCCGCCGTACGAATTTTCCTGATAAGTATCAAAAAGAAACGCCGAGACATTGTACTTATTCAAAACAGTGAACTCAAAAGCCTCAGAAACTCGAAAAGCCTTAATCACCTGATAACTTTTAAAACGCTGACAATACATCGGCATTTCGTCTCCGTGAAATTGTATTGTGTGGATTCCGCAAAAATTGACAATATCTTTGACCGCCCCCTCCCGATGGTTGACAAAAACCCCAACGGGCGCAATAAAAGGCGGCAGCTCCTCAATAATTTTTTTTGCCTTAGAAGGAGAAATGTATCGGGGGCTTTCCTTATAAAAGACAAACCCGATCGCCCACGCCCCCAATTCCGCTGCTAAGTATGCGTCATCGCGATTTGTGATACCGCATACTTTGACTTTAACAAATTTGGCCATGCATCACTTCCTTAATTTTTTTTTCCATATTGGCGGAGCGCATAAACGTCTCACCGATCAAAACCGCGTGGGCTCCTAAATCCTTTAAAATGTTAACCTCCGCGTGCGTTTTGATACCGCTTTCCGCTACGATGATTTTTCCCTTGGGTACTTTAGGGATGATCCGTTCGCACACGTTGAAATCAACATGAAACGTCCGCAGGTCGCGGTTATTAATACCGATAATTTCGGCACCCGCTTTCAGTGCCCGATCCAATTCCTTTTCATCATGGACCTCTACCAGACAGTCTAAATCCAGATGATGCGCGATATCCAACAAATGCTTTAATTCCGCATCGCTTAAAACCGCCGCAATCAGCAGCACCGCGCTGCTGCCGCAGGAAAATGTTTCATAGATCTGCCCCTCGTGAAGGATAAAATCTTTGGTAAGAATCGGGATGCCATAATTTTCGCTCACGCGGATGACATACATGGGCTTGCCTAAAAAATATTTTTCTTCCGTCAAGATGGAAAGCGCCGCTGCGCCTTGGTCAACATAAATTTTAGCCAGTTTCAAAATTTCAAAATCTTCGCGTAAGAGGCCGCCAGATGGTGAGGCCTTTTTGATTTCGGCGATGAGATTGATGCGGCCCGGCACGGAGATGGCATTTTTGAATAAATGATAGCGGCGGAATTCTTCTCCCTGAATTTTCTTCTTTAATGTTTCGTAATATTGCGCCTTTTTTTCATTTTGCTGGCGTTTATGCCTTAAAATTTTTTCTAGGAAATTATCGGACATGATTGGTGTATTTTTTCAATTGCTCTAACTTTTCACCGGCCTGGCCCGAATCAATGGACTTTTCCGCCAGATGGATTCCTTTGCTAATCGTATCCACCTTCTGAGCCGTGTACAGGGCATAAGCGGCGTTGAGAATCACGATATCGCGATGGGCGCCGGCCATCCCATCGAAGACCTGATTGATGATCTTAACATTGGCTGCTAAGTCACCGCCCCGTATATCGGCAATCGAATATTTTTTTATCCCCAGCTCATGCGGGTCGATGTCATAGGAAATCACATCACGGCCGTCGAATTCGCTCACAAAGGTTTTTCCCGTCACCGTGATTTCATCCAGGCCGTCACTGCCGTGTACAACGAGGGCGCGTTTGAGGCCGAGATTTTTTAAAACATACGCCATCGGTTCTACCAGATCCCGGCTGTACACGCCCATGACCTGATGGGTCGCTTGAGCCGGATTAGTAAGCGGCCCTAAGATATTAAAAATCGTTTTTACTCCCAGCTCCTTTCGTACGCTGGCTACATTCTTCATGGCAGGATGCAGTCGCTGCGCGAATAAAAAAGCAATACCCACCTTATCAAGGCATTCGCTCACATGTTCTTCTTCAATATTGAGATTCACTCCTAGAGCTTCCAAGACATCCGCGCTGCCACACTGGCTGGAAGCAGAACGATTCCCATGTTTAGCAACAATGACCCCAGTTCCCGCGACGACCAAAGCAGTTGCCGTCGATATGTTGAACGTATTTAACTGATCCCCGCCGGTGCCGCAGGTATCCAATACCACTTCATGCTCCGTCTTAACCGCCAGACAAAAAGCCCGCAGGATCTTGGCCGCGCCGGTTATTTCTTCAACCGTCGCGCCTTTGTCATTGAGGGCGAGTAGAAAATCGGCGACGTCCCCCTTCTCGGCCAAGCCTGACATAATACATTGCATGACATTACGAATTTCATGCGAATCCAAATTCTGTTTACATCTTATTTTTTGTATAAATTCTTTCATGGAAAGATTAAAGAAATTACTTCAAAAAATTCCGCAGGATGTCTTTGCCGACATTGGTCAAAATCGATTCAGGATGGAACTGGACCCCCCATAATGGAAATTGTTTATGCCGCACACCCATGATCTCTTGATCCTTCGTCCAAGCGGTAATTTCTAAAACCGCAGGAAGGGTTTTTCGCTCAATCACCAAAGAGTGGTAGCGGGTGGCGGCAAAAGGGCTCTTAATGCCCTTGAACAAATCCTGGTGGTTATGCTCAATGAGCGATGTCTTGCCATGCATGAGCTGTTTGGCATGAATGATATTTCCGCCATAAGCGTAACCAATCGCTTGATGGCCTAAGCATACCCCGAGGATAGGAATTTTTCCGGTAAAGCTTTTAATGATATCTACGGAAATACCTGCATCTTCCGGCCGGCCAGGCCCGGGAGAAATCACAATACGCGAGGGTTTTAATTTCTTGATTTGGGAAAGATTAATGGCGTCATTGCGATAGACCTTGACATCAGCTTTTAGTTCCCCAAAATATTGAACGAGGTTATAGGTGAATGAATCATAATTGTCGATAATTAAAAGCATGACTTGATCTTAAAACTTAAAAATCAAAACTCAAAACTAAACTTCAGCTTTAACTTTTGAGTTTTGATTTTTGAGTTCTCTATTCCTTTTCTCTATACACCTTCGCCCCGAGGCTTTTCAATTTTTCATCCATTTCTTCATAGCCGCGTTCTAAATGATAAATGCGATGAATTTCAGTCTTGCCTCTGGCCGCCAAACCGGCTATGACCAGCGCCGCGGAAGCGCGCAAATCCGAAGCCATGACCGGCGCCCCGAACAACACATTGACGCCCTCGATAACGGCACTGATTCCTTCACGGCGGATATTCGCGCCCATACGATTCATTTCCGCGATATGGATAAAACGATCGGGAAAAACTTTATCGGTGATAATACTCACCCCGGGCGTCATCGCCATCAAAGTCATGAACTGTGCCTGCAAATCCGTTGGAAAACCGGGATGCGGATAGGTTGTAACACTCGTTGGTTTCAAGTGTTTTTTGCAATTTACCTTAACGGCATTTCCCTTTTCTTCAATGGTTACCCCGGCCTCTTGCAATTTGTCCACCAAAGCCATCAGCTGGGCAAATGGCACGTTGCGCAAGGTAATAGAATTACGCAGCGCCGCCGCCAAGATCATAAATGTTCCAGCTTCAATCCGATCCGAGCCAATGCGAAACTCCGCGCCATACAACCGCTTTACTCCATTAATAATAATCCGCGGGCTTCCCTGACCCTGAACCTTTGCGCCCATTTCATTGAGAAAATTTGCCAGTTCTTCAATCTCAGGTTCGCAGGAAGCGGACTCAATAACTGTTTGGCCTTGGGCTAAAACGGCCGCCATCATCACATTCGCGGTAGCCAAAACTGATGAACCCAGTCCGCCTGCCAAATAGATCTGCGCGCCTTTCAATTTATCCGCTTTGGCAATCACATATCCGCCTTCAACTTCAGTCTTGGCACCCAACGCCTGGATTCCCTTAATATGCAAATCCACCGGCCGCACGCCAATAACACACCCGCCGGGCAACGAAACCTTGGCGTGATGCAGCTTGGCCAAAAGCGGTCCTAAAACGCAAAATGACCCGCGCATTGTTGAAACCAATTTATAATCTGCCACATGGCTGATCGCTCCCTTGCTTGAAACTGTAATCGTATCGCCCTCTAAATTGGCATTTTTCCCCAACGAACGCAAAAGTTTAATCATCGTAAGCGTATCGCGCAGCTTGGGCACGTTATGAATCACGCATTCGTCATCGGTAAGAAGAGTCGCGGCAAGAATTGGCAGGGTCGCATTCTTGGAACCGCTGATTTTAACTTCACCCTTAAGGGGCCGGCCACCTTCGATCACGAGTTTGTCCATATTTTTAACCTTTCGTATCGGAAAAATTTATTAAAATCATAATTCGCTCTGTTTGAGCATAATCTTTATGGAATTCAATTTTAGCAAATGGGACATAAGATGAACATAGTTTTTCTAACTTCGCCCGCTGGCCATCTCCAACTTCAAAAAAAAGAAATCCTGAATGGTTTAAAAAATATTTACTCTGCGCCAAAATCAATCGGTAAAAATCCATACCTTCGCTCCCCCCATCCAGCGCTCGATGAGGCTCGCGCTGAACATCGCGCGGCAGATACGCAAGTTGATCCGTTGGAATATAGGGAGGATTCGAGATGATTATGTCGAATGTGCTTTGAGTCGTGCACGGCTCGCGAAGATAATCGGCCATATCAGCGCAGACAAAATGGATCTTCTGATCCACCTGCTGCGCTTTAGCATTTTGCGAAGCTACATCAATCGCTTCCTGGGAAATGTCTATGGCTGTGACCTGACAATGCTCAACAAATTTCGCTAAACTGATCGCGACATTGCCAGACCCTGTTCCCAGATCTAAAATCTGCAAACTTTTCCTTTGAAAAAATAATTTAATCTTTTCGATCACTGCCTCAACCAGCAATTCCGTTTCCGGCCGAGGGATTAAGACACGCTGATCTACTTTCAATTTTAACCCCATAAACTCACTCGAGCCAAGAATATACTGCAACGGCTCACCCCTCTGCCGGGAGATGCGCATTTCTTGCAGGCGCTGTTTTTGCGACGGCGAAAGGACAGGATGATCCACGTATAAGTCAACGCGCTCGCATTCCAAGATAGAAGTTAACATGAGTTCTTGCTCGGTCATGGAGATTTTGCTCCGGTTTGAGCGCTGCGTTCCGCCTTCATCAGAGCTTCCATAAGTTCGTCCAATTCTCCATCCAGTAAACTCATCAATTGGTGAGTCGTAAACCCAATGCGGTGGTCCGTCACCCGCCGATCGGGAAAATTGTAAGTGCGGATTTTTTCACTGCGATCCCCGGTGCCGACCATGGCCTTGCGGTCTTTGGAAGTCTTTTCGAAATTTTCTTGTTTGATTTTATCGTTTAACCGCGCGCGCAAAACACGCATAGCCTTAATTTTATTCTTTAACTGCGATCGCTCATCCTGGCACACCACGACCATCCCCGTTGGGATATGGGTTAATCGGACTGCAGAATCCGTTGTGTTAACACTTTGTCCACCCGGCCCCGAAGAACGGAACACATCAATTTTCAAATCTTTGGAATCTATGTTGATTTCAACCTCTTCCGGTTCGGGAAGAATCGCTACTGTGGCCGCTGAGGTGTGAATCCGGCCCGAGGCCTCAGTCGTTGGAACGCGCTGCACACGATGGACACCGCCTTCCCATTTTAAAGTCCGCGAAGCACCAGACCCGCCGATACTAAAAATAATTTCCTTAAATCCGCCGGCCTCCGAGGGATGGCTGCTCAATAATTCAAATTTCCAGCCCCTTTTATCCGCATATTTGCTGTACATACGGTATAGATCAGCGGCAAAAAGGCTGGCCTCTTGGCCGCCGGTCCCAGCGCGGATTTCAAAAATCACATTTTGATCTTTGTCTTCTTCTCGTGGATGAAGGAGAATATCTAATGTAGCGGTTAAAGCGTGTTGACGGGCTTGCAGCTCCTCTAACTCCGCCTTGGCCAATTCTTCAAAATCCTTGTCATGTTTATCTTTAAGAAGATAGATAAGCTCGGTGATTTGGCTTTGGGTCTCGCGGTACTCGCTGAAGGCCTCGATGGTGGGGGTCAAGCTGGCGTATTCTTTCACTAACTTTTGGTACTGACCCTGATCGGAAATAATTTTGGCATCCGCCAATTGGGTCTCTAATTCCCGGTAGCGTTTCTCAATTTTTTCCAGCTTATCAAGCATCGTTTAAGCTTTTTTGGGCGGCTGATAGCGTCGAGAGAACCGCTCAATGCGTCCTGCGGTATCAACGAATTTCTTATCACCGGTGAAAAAGGGATGGCACTTTGAACAAATTTCCACACGGATATTTTTCCGCGTGGATCGGGTGTGAATCACCTCACCGCACGCACACGTGATTGTTGTTTCTTCATAAGTTGGGTGAATTTTATCTTTCATTTTGACTCCTTGTCATCTTATGGGCCTTTGTACAACTAAAGAAAAAAATTTGGATTTATCATTGAGGAGACAAAGGCCAATATTGACTACCTCAATTCTTTTGGTTCTACAAAGGTCAATAAGAGAATCCTCAATTAATAGAGGATAAATTATAAGCTATTTATTCATATTGTCAAAAAATTCTTTATTGCTCTTGTATTTGGAAACTTTATCGATCAAAAGCTCCATGGCCTCAGCCGAATTCAGATCATGGATAGCCTTGCGCAACAGCCATATCCTCTGCAACTCGTCTTTACCTACGAGTAACTCCTCATGGCGCGTGTTGGAGCGTTTAATATCGATAGCCGGATAAATCCTGCGCTGGAATAAGTTACGATCCAATTGCAACTCCATATTGCCGGTCCCTTTGAATTCCTCAAAAATAACTTCGTCCATGCGGCTGCCGGTGTCTACCAAAGCGGTGGCAATAATCGTGAGGCTCC
Source organism: uncultured Planctomycetales bacterium (assembly GCA_964359575.1). Lineage (GTDB taxonomy): Bacteria > Omnitrophota > Gorgyraeia > Zapsychrales > GWA2-47-8 > 2-02-FULL-48-11. Next base: position 5,894 of record CAYHTV010000003.1, on the reverse strand, counting down.
CACCCTCTTCCACCGCTCGCGCGGCCCCAAAAAAACGCTTGGGTTTATGCAGCGCGTTGGAATCCACGCCACCAGAAAGAATTTTACCGCTGTGCGGTACAACCGTATTGTACGCCCGCGCCAACCGGGTAATGCTGTCTAAAAGGATCACCACATCCCTTTTATGTTCAACGAGGCGCTTAGCCTTTTCCAAAACAATTTCGGCAATCTGCACGTGCCGCTCCGCCGGTTCATCGAAAGTTGAGGCAATGACCTCTCCCTTCACGTGCCGCTGCATATCCGTGACTTCTTCCGGCCGTTCGTCGATCAACAGCACCATCAAAATAACATCCGGATTATTTTGCGTGATGGAATTCGCAATTTTTTGCAGCAGGACGGTCTTCCCGCTATAAGGCGGGGCCACGATTAAGGCGCGCTGCCCCTTGCCTAAGGGCGTAATGATGTCCATAATACGCGTTGATGTCTCATTCTGCGTTGTCTCCAAAACAATCCGCTCCTGCGGATAAAGCGGGGTTAAATTGTCGAAGAGAATTTTATCTTTCGCTTTCTCGGGATTTTCATAATTGACCGCTTCAACCTTCAAAAGCGCAAAGTATTTCTCGCCATCTTTAGGCGGGCGGATATGGCCGCTGACACTGTCGCCGGTTTTCAAATCAAACCGCCGGATTTGTGAGGGAGAAACATAAATATCATCCGGGCACGGCAGATAATTGTAATTCACGCTGCGCAAGAAACCAAAACCTTCCGAGAGGATCTCGAGAGTCCCCTCCCCGAACATAAGGCCCTCTTTTTCCGCCTGACTTTGCAGAATTTTAAAAATCAAATCCTGCTTTTTAATGCCACTCAACCCGTCGATACCCATATCCTTGGCGGTCTTGTTGAGCTCGGATATTTTCATATCCTTTAATTTAGTAATATCCAGCTGATTCTCGCGATCAGCTGATTTGACCGAAGGGACTCTCTCCTTATCGGCTGTTTTAGCACTTCCGTTTTCCATGGCTTCTTCCTCCTGATTGATTCTTACTTTGTCTTTTGAATTTATTCTTGGCATATCCGTTCACCTCATCGATTAATGTTTTTAAAATTATTTTTTACCAGATGTTCCCATATATTTTTCACCTGATTCTTCGTCTTTCGCAAATCCCTTGAATTGTCAACGACAAAATCAGCCATTTTGATTTTTTCTTTAAGCGGCATCTGGGACTGAATCCGCCGGAAAATTTCTTCCTTCACCATACGCTGGCGCGATTGAATACGTTTCAATTGCGCTGATCGATTGGCTGTAACCACAATCACACAGTCCACGAGATGGGTCCAACCCGCTTCCAGCAACAGCGGCACCTCAACCGCGACAATTCTATTCTCTGTGTGCTTTGCAAGTTCCTTAAGCCTTTGTTGAATTTCTCGTTTGACAGCGGGATGAATGATATTTTCAAGTTTTTTTAATTTATCTGGATCGGCAAAAACAAGTCCAGCCAGCTTTTTTCGATCAATGCGTCCGTGCTGCAATATCCCTGGGCCAAATTGCCGGAGCACGGCTTTAAAACATTTTCCACGGGGCGCCATCAGCTCATGGACTATTTCATCCGCATCCAAGACCTTAGCCCCTTGGCGTGCGAACATCCAAGCAACCGTACTTTTTCCCGTGCCAAAACTTCCTGTTATCCCAACGCTAAGCATCGCTTAAAAACCTTTTGATATTGTTTGGCAGAATCATCCCACGCAAAGCGCAGCTTCATGGCATTGGTGATAAGCTGATGAAAAATGTCTTTATCGTGATAAACACTCACCGCGTTTTTTACCGCCGCCACTAAATCTTCCACGAGGTAGTCCTCAAAAAGAAATCCGTTTCCCTGCCGTTTAGAAAAATCAAAAGGGACAATCGTATCGGCTAATCCGCCTGTTTTATGCGCGACCGGAATCGCTCCATAGCGCAGGCTAATCATTTGGCTCAAACCGCACGGCTCATACCAAGACGGCATCAAAAATAAATCTGAGCCCGCATAAACCTGATGCGCCATAGACTCGCTGAATTCTAAATGGCCGGCTATTTTATTTGGATACTGAACAATGAGTCTATTAAGCAATGTATGATATTTTTCTTCGCCTACGCCTAAAATAACCAACTGCAAATCCATTTTCATCAACTCCTCAATCGCATCGGCCAAAAGATCGAAACCCTTCTGATGGACTAAACGGCCCACATAACAAAAAATCGGAACGCTTTCTTTGACCGGCAGAGAGGACTGCTCTTGCAGTTTCTGTTTATTGCGATATTTTTTGTGGATATGTTCCGCGGAAAATTGCTCGGCAATAAGCGGATCGGTCTCTGGGTTCCATGTCGCATAATCCAATCCATTGAGGATCCCCACAACATCGCTTTTATGATGCTGCAAAACCCCTTCCAGGCCGCAGCCGAACTTTACCATTTTAATTTCCTTGGCATACTGCGGACTCACGGTCGTCACAGAGTCGCTAAAAATAATTCCACCCTTTAAAAAATTTATTTGATCATAAAATTCAAAACCTTCCGCGGAGAATAATTTTTTATCCAATCCTAATTTAGAAAATCCCGCTTTGGGAAATACTCCTTGATAGGCAAGGTTATGAATGGTCATCACGGACTTGGTTCTTTGAAAAAATGGGTCCGCATGATATACAGACTTCAAATACGCTGGGAGCAAACCTGTCTGCCAATCATGGCAATGAACAATATCCACAGGAATTTTCAACTGCTTTAAAACTTTTAAAATCTTCCAGCAGAAAAATTGAAAACGTTCTAAATTATCAGGGTAATCACCGCCGCTATCCCCATATAAGCCATTCCGATGGTACAACTCGTCATTCTCAATGAAATACACTGGAATATTTCTGCCGATGGTGGTTGTGGAAATACCATCGCCGACTTTCTTCTTTTTACCATTTTCCACTGCAATATTCTTGTATCCGGGCAAAAAAACAACCACTTCTTCGCCCAACTTTTCCAAGGCCAGCGGCAGCGTTCCCGCGACATCGGCGAGCCCGCCCGTCTTGACAAACGGTACAACCTCAGCGGCACAGAGGGCAATCCTCATCGTTCTGCCATCCCTTTCGTCTGCAGCCAGTTATTCCCCATCTTCACACTCACCTTAATCGGGACCGATAATTTTACCGCATGTTCCATCTCTCGCTCGATCAATTGGATCATTTCCGCTTTCTCGGTGATGGGGACATCAAAAACCAATTCATCGTGAATTGTCATAATCATCTGCGAATGGAATTTCCGCTTTTCCAATTCTCGCTGAATATTGATCATCGCCAGCTTTAACAGATCCGCCGCTGATCCCTGAACTGGGGTATTGATGGCCTGGCGCTCGGCAAATTGCCTCATAACGATATTGGAATTATGAATTTCCGGAATATACCGGCGGCGATTCAGCAGAGTCACAACATAACCTTTGTCCCGGCATTTTTCGATTTCCTGATCCATGAACTTTTTGACATTCGGATAGCGCAAAAAATATTTATCAATAAAATCCTGCGCCTCGGCCACGGGCACATTGAGATCCTTTGCTAAACCGTAAGCGCTCATCCCGTAACTGATCCCAAAATTGACACGTTTAGCGGCATCGCGCATTTTATCCGTCACCGCTTTTTCGGGAACATCAAAAATTAACGCGGCGGTAAACTGATGAATATCTTCCCCTTTTCGGAAGGCCTCGGCCAAATTCTTATCTTGCGAAAGATGTGCCAAAATTCTTAACTCAATCTGTGAATAATCCGCCGCGATAATCACGTGATTTTTGCTCGAAGCAATAAATGTTTTGCGGATTTCACGCCCCAATTCGGTACGGATAGGAATGTTCTGAAGATTAGGATTGTTGGAGCTCAACCGCCCAGTCTCAGTCCCCACTTGATTAAAATAGGCATGCAGCCTCCCCGTTTTCGCATCCACCAATTTGGGCAGGGCATCGATATAAGTTGATTTCAATTTTGCCAATTGGCGAAACTCTAAAAGAAGCGCGGGCAGTTCATGCCGGGCGGCTAATTTCGTTAAGACCTCTTCGTCCGTTGAGAAACCTGTCTTGGTTTTCTTCATCACAGGCAGCTTTAATCTTTCAAACAAAACTTGGCTGAGCTGCTTGGGCGAATTGAGGTTAAAAGTCGTGCCGGCTATTTTGTACAGCCGCTCTTCGAGCGAAGATATGTTTTTTTCGATTTCTTTTGCCAAATTCTTAAGCAAGCCCATGTCCAATTTGACGCCGGCCGTTTCCATACGGAATAAAACATACGCGAGCGGCATTTCAATCTCAGTAAATAATTTAAAAAGCTCTTTGTCTTCCAGCTGTTTTGAGAGGATGGGATATAATTGCGCGAGGCATTTAACTTCCAACGCAAGCCGCGGCTGCACAGAAGGCGAAAATTTCAAATACTCCCACGCCAAGGATTCCACTGTGTAGGACAACTTTGCCGGATCTAAAAGATACCCCGCAAGCATCACATCAAACATCTTCCCCTTGAGGGATATCCCCTTGTCCGCCAGGGTTTTCATCACTTCCTTAATATTGTGAGTCACTTTTAAGACAGTAGTATCTTCAAAAATCATTTTTAAATCAGCTACACAGCCATCCGCAACTTGATACATACTCCCTTGCGCGCAGAGCATCATCCCTCTGAAAAGAGAATCCGCCGGACCGCCGTCAAAAAGTACAGAACATTCCCCAGCCTTTTGTATGACACTGACTAAGGCCCGCGCCTCGGCCGATGACGCAATCGCCTTGACCTCAACACGGGCGCTTTCCGATACCGTCCCAGAGAATTCCTCGGCAAATTTACGGAATTCTAATTCTTTAAATAATTCAAAAAGCCTCTGTGGATCGGGTGCTTTAACTTCCGTATCCTGCAGTTGAAAATGGATCGGCACTTGGGTTTCTAAAAGCGATAATTCGCGGCTGAATAACGCAGCAGCCTTTTGTTCGCTGAGTTTTTCTTTTACCTTAACGGATTTTATTGTGTCGAGATGGGAAAAAATATTTTCCAACTTTCCATATTCCTTAACTAACAATTTAGCCGTGACTTCCCCAATTCCGTTAACCCCCGGGATATTATCGCTGGCATCCCCCGCTAAACCGATGAAATCAACGATGCGCTCGGGCGCGATGCCCAACTGCTCCTGGGCTTGGTTGTAGTCCAGCATCGTATCCTTACGGACGCTGAAAATTTTGACATTTTCACTCATCAGCTGGTACATATCCTTGTCATCGCTGACAATGACAATATCCAAATCACTTTTGGAAACCTGATGCACGATGGTTGCAATCACATCATCCGCCTCAAAGCCTGCGCACTCAAAAACCGGCAGATGATAAGCTTCCACAATCTTTTTGATAATAGGAATCTGGCTAATCAAATCGTCCGGCATGGTCGGCCGCTGAATTTTATAAGCCGCAAATTTTTCCTGCCGGTGGGTTTTCTTGCCCACATCAAAACACACCGCCGTGTACCGCGGCTTGTACTCACGCAGGATTTTGCGCAAGGTACTGACAAAGCCATAGATAGCATTGGTGGCCTGCCCTTTGCTCGTTGTCAAACCGCGGATAGCAAAATAAGACCGGTAGCACAGTGCATGAGCATCAATTAAAAACAACTTCGCTGCAGGCATTATTCACTTTCCTGTATTGAGTGGTAGATAGTGTCGGAAAATCTCCTTTCAGTGTCATTGCGAGCGTTTTTTGCGAAGCAATCTTTCCTGGATTGCTTCGTCGCTACGCTCCTCGCAATGACACCGGGAGGGTTTTCCGACACTATCTGGTAGCCAATACCGACATTTGCTCGCTTAAAAAAATAAAAATTATTCTATTATTTTATGGGCCTTTGTACAACTAAAGAAAAAAATTTGGATTTATCATTGAGGA
>CAYHTV010000002.1:0-56379 GCA_964359575.1 uncultured Planctomycetales bacterium | reverse complement strand
CACCTGCCCTTTAGTGACCAAGGTGCATAAAGAAGCACTGAAATTTTCTAAGCGCGAATGCGAGATTGTTTTGATTGGCCACAAGGGGCATCAAGAATTGATTGGTACTTCTGGTTACGTCGATCCGAATCTTTTACATATCATTGAGCGGGAACAAGACGTTGATGAATTGGGAATTGATTCTAACCACGAAGTAGCCTATTTAACCCAAACAACACTTTCGGTTGATGAAACAAAGGGGATCATTGAAAAGTTAAAGCGCAGGTTTCCCCGGCTTGTTGCTCCTCCCCGCTCTGATATCTGTTATGCCACTCAAAACCGTCAAGATGCAGTTAAAGAGCTTGCCAGGATATGCGATGTCATCATTATTTGTGGTTCACCTAATAGTTCTAACAGTAATCGTTTGCGCGAGACGGGTGAGAATGAAGGTGCTTCGAGTCATATCATTGACCGGGCAGATGAATTAGACATGACCATTTTACAAGGGCACAAAAAAATTGGCATCAGCTCGGGTGCCTCTGTTCCCCGTCTCATTGTGGATGAGCTTATTGAAAAAATTAAAAAACGGTACCCAGACACAATCGTCCATATTTTTGAAAATCCAGAGAAAAATATTGTTTTTAAACTTCCTGACTTGAAAGTCCTGGAATAGATTGTCATGATCGAGGTCTTATTGACCTTTGTAGAACCAAAAGAATTGAGGTAGTCAATATTGGCCTTTGTCTCCTCAATGATAAATCCAAATTTTTTTCTTTAGTTGTACAAAGGCCCATAGGAATGGCTAAAGTTATCATTGATAATGTTGAATATGAAATTCCGGATGGAACACAAATGGCTCCGCTATGCGAAAAAGCCGGCGTCCCGTTCAGTTGCAACTCGGGGGTTTGCGGGACCTGCCAGATTGAGGTTGTGGAAGGAGCCGATAATTTAGGTGAGCTCAATCAAGAAGAGTTGGACTTGGGAATGGATCGCAACAACCGTTTAGGGTGTCAATGTGTTGTCAGATGCGGCACGGTGAAGGTAACTTATTGATGTTTAAACTGGTAACTCATCCTTTAGATCCGAATCACCTTCAAGAAGGCTGGGCCGTCAAAACAGCTGGCGGGTTTTGCACTTTCAGCGGATCCGTGCGGGAACAGAACGAAAATCGAAAAGTCTTAGCGCTGGAGTATGAGGCATTTCATAAATTATGTGAGTCCGAAGGGCAAAAAATTCTTCAAGAAACCTGCCAAAAATTTTCCATAATCGATGCCCGCTGTTTTCATCGTGTGGGGCAATTGCAGGTTGGCGAAATGGCCGTTTGGATCGGAGTGGCTGCCGCGCACCGTGATGCAGCGTTTCAAGCCTGTCGTTATATTATTGATGAAATAAAACATCGCCTCCCTATCTGGAAAAAAGAATTTTATGCGGACGGTGATTCGGGATGGATTAACACAGGTGATCAGCCGCCCGTGATCAGCGGCTTGAAAGATAACAGTTAGGAGATTACGCATGAGCCGTGATAAAATTTCATATCACTGGTCTTCCCAAAAACATGCTGAGGGCTGCGAAACCATTGAATGCAAAGAATATGACCCGTACAAACATTTTCACCGCGATCCTTCCGGTTATTATTTTTTGATTCGTCCAAATTTCAGCACTTACCGTATTGAAGTTGCCGTTTGTAATAAAGGGCACAGTATTGTTAAAATTTTTAGCGGCCGGAAAACACAAGACCTTTATATGGGAATTTTAGATTATGAAAAGAAGCATCATAGCGAGTGGTTTAAGAATAAAGCACATATTGCGTATCTTGGCAAAGAATTAAAAAAGGCCGAAATTGCTTTAGTAATGGGCAGCAATGCATATTTTCAAGAGTAGAATGAACCATAATGGGCAAAAAATTGATTTGATTGACAAGCGCGGGGACTACGGGACCACTTCCCTTTTTTCAGGAGAGCGAGTTTCCAAAAGTTCACTGCGGCCGGAAGCGCTTGGTGATTTGGATGAGTTAGGAAGTGTTTTAGGCCTAGCCCGTTATCACGCGAAAAAAAAGCGGATCAAAACAGAACTGCTTGATTTACAGCGTGAATTGTTCGTTGTTGGTTCGCAGTTAGCAACGACTCATCATGGCACACCGGCAACATCGCACCCATTGTTGGATAAGAACTGGTTAGATCAATTTGAAAGAAAAGTCAAGAATTTACACGAAGCCACGGCAATTCCCAAGGGGTTTGTCATTTCTGGACGAGACCTTTCGGCGGCCTATTTGCATCAGGCCCGCGCTGTTGCCCGACGCTGTGAGCGTAAAGTCGTACGGCTTTTTGAAGCTGAGGAGATTTCCAATAAGCGGCTTTTGGCATTTTTCAATCGTCTGTCGGTCTATCTATTTTTAATGGCTCAGTATGAAGATGCCAAACCCAATCTCGCTAAAATTTAATGGATGTAACCCTCTCACAAAAAATTCATGATCAAATTATCCTCCAGGCTCGGCTGTGCGATTATACAACATTCCGTTTAGGCGGCCCCTGCCGCGGGCTGCTTCACTGTCAAACTTCCGAAGAACTTGAACTGGCGGTAAAATTTTTAGCGGATTCTCAATCACCGTTTATTTTAATCGGCGGCGGATCGAATTTAGTTGTTTCAGATGAAGGAGTTGATTGTTTTGTGATTCGGTATGTGGCTGACCAACCGCTTTTGGAGTGTGATGGCAACGATGTTCTAGTTTCCGGGAGTACAAGTCTGGATGCCTTGGCACTTTTTTCGATTGAGCAAGGATTAGCCGGGTTGGAATACACTTCCGGAATCCCTGGCACGGTTGGTGGTGCGATTGTCGGAAACGCCGGCGCGTTTGGCAAACAAGTGGGCGATGTCCTTAAATCAGTCACACTCATTTCAAAAACAGGAATTCGCAGAAAAGTCGGGCCAGAGGCGTTAGGGTTTACCTATCGCTATTCCAATTTAAAGGAACGCGCTGAGATGGTTGTCGCGGCGCGGTTTGCGTTGCAGCCGGGAAGCCGCGAGAAATTATTGGAAGAACGTACGAAAATCCTCGGTATCCGTCATGAAAAACATCCCAATCTTACCACTCATCCCTGCGCGGGAAGTTTTTTTCGAAATGTTGAGCCGACCTCAAGGGCCGAAAAACGCCAGGCAGCCGGGTGGTTCTTGGAGCAAGCTGGCGGTAAGAATTTACGTATTGGCGGCGCGGTTATTTTTGAAAAGCATGCCAATATTATCGTGAAAGGCCCGCAGTGCACGGCGAATGACGTTTACCAGTTATCGCGCAAAATGCAGCAGATCGTAAAAGAAAAATTCCATTTTGATTTAGTGCGGGAAGTGAGATTTGTGGGAAGGATCAACAACCTGCCTAAAAATTCATCGGAAGTTTTTTGGTAGGAGCAAAAATTTCAGTTACCCTCCGATCTGGAACATCTCTACTTTCGAAATATTTTGGTGCGACGTTAAAAAGGATGAGCGCTCTTCAGAGTAGCGGTCGGTCCGGTTTTGCCAAACATTTTGGATTAAGGCCGTAAGCTCGGCATCGCTGGCACCGGCGCGCAAGGGGGTGCGTAAATCCGTTCCGTGTCCGGCAAACAGGCAGGTAAAAATTTTCCCATCGGTTGAAAGACGCGCCCGGCTGCAACTGCCGCAAAACGGCTGGGTCACCGATGAGATAAACCCAATCTCCCCTTTTCCATCCTGATACACATAACGCTCGGCAACTTCTCCATCATAATTGGCGCCCAGTGCCCGCAACGGATAACGGCGCGCGATCAGCCGCACAATTTCCGCTGACGGTAAAACATATTCTGATTGCCAGTGGTTGCAGTTTCCGACATCCATAAATTCAATAAAGCGAATCACATGTTTAGTGCCGCGAAAATATTCCACGAGATCCAGCAGGGTGTGATCGTTGATACCTTTTTGCACCACGGTATTAATCTTGATCGCATCAAAGCCCACTCGGCCGGCTTCTTGAATTGCCGCGAGGATATGCGCGACACTTCCCCTCCCACCGTTCATTCTTTGAAAAATTTTATTATCCAAAGTATCAAGGCTGACGGTAAGCCGGGTGAGTCCGGATTCTTTTAGTTTTTCCGCCTGTTGGGCCAGCAGTAAACCGTTCGTCGTAAGGGCCAAATCTTTGACCCCGGGGATGGCTAAGAGTTCCGTAATCACGCGGTCAAGATTGGGCCGTAGGAGCGGCTCTCCACCGGTTAAACGCACTTTGCTTGTACCGAGTCTTACAAAAATTTTGGTTAGGCGGACAATTTCTTCAAAGCTAAGCCATTCCATTTTTTTAAGGAAGGTATAATTTTTTGCAAATTCATCCTCTGGCATACAATACCGGCAGCGAAAATTACAGCGGTCAATGACGGAAATACGTAAATCGTGGAGCGGGCGGTTAAATTTGTCATAAATAATCATAGTTAAATCCCAAATTCTAGTACACTGTAACATTAGTTTCTGTGTTAACTCCTTCTCCCCTTTTTGGGGAGAAGGTTAGGATGAGGGGTGAATATTCAGCGATCTTTAACCCTCACCCTACCCTCTCCCTGAAAAAGGGAGAGGAAATATGGACCATAAATTTCTGTTACAGTGTTCTAGTATTTTTTATTCCGTTGAAATAGCCGTTTCCGTTTTTTCGAGTGCGCCTTTGGTGGTATGCCAACTTAAGCTGGCACATTTAACCCGGGCAGGATAATGCCAAATCCCGGAAAAGACAGCCAATTTTCCCAGAACGTTCGGATCTTTATCCGGATTTAATTTTCCTTTAATGAGATTATGAAATTGTTCAAAAAGTGTTTTTGCCTCAGTAACAGTTTTCCCCTTCAGGCTTTGCGTCATGAGTGAGGCGGAAGCCTTTGATATCGCGCAGCCGTCTCCAATAAAAGAAATTTCATCAATCACACCGTGGCCATTGACTTGTAGATATACCTTGATGTGATCCCCGCACAGAGGGTTGTAGCCTTCGGCAAAATGGGTCGCCTGAGCCAATTCTTTAAAATTGCGGGGTTTTTTATTGTGATCGAGAATTACCTGCTGGTATAGCTCAGTGCGCGCGTCATTACTCATGAAAAACTTCCTTTGTTTTTAAAATCGCTTTGGCTAACTGATCGATTTCTTTTTTGGTATTATAAAATGCCAGTGAGGCACGAGAAGTCGCAGAAACTCCGAAATGTTTCATCACCGGTTGTGTGCAATGGTGCCCGGTACGAATCGCAATACCTTCTTGATCAACAAGGGTGCCCACATCATGAGCATGGATATGCGGCAAGAGGAACGACAAGACTGCCACCTTTTTTTTCGCTGTCCCAATTAATTTGAGCCCGGGAATTTTTTGTAAGACCGCCGTCCCATAAACTAATAATTCCCTTTCATGCGATTCGATATTTTCCATACCAATGGAATTGAGATAGTCAATGGCGGCCCCTAACCCAATAACATCCGCGACATTAGGTGTCCCTGCCTCAAATTTATGCGGCAGGACGTTGTACGTTGTTTTTTCAAACGTGACCGAGGCGATCATGTCACCTCCGCCTTGGTACGGTGGCATCTCCTCGAGCAGTGCGGTTTTTCCATAAAGCACGCCCACGCCTGTTGGCCCAAATAATTTATGCCCGGAAAAAGTTAAAAAATCACAGTCTAATTCTTGAACGTCAATCACCCGATGATTAATGGCCTGCGCGGCATCGATGAGGACTGGAATTTTATATTGGTGCGCGGCCTTGATAATTTTTTTAACAGGATTAATGGTGCCTAGAGAATTTGAGACATAAACAATAGAAACAAATTTTGTCTTAAGACTTAAGATTTTAATGAATTCGTCCCAAATCAATTCGCCTTTATTATTGATCGGCGCAACTTTAAGGATGCAACCGTTCGTCTCACAAAGCATCTGCCAGGGAACAATATTGGAATGGTGCTCCATTTCCGAGATAAGGATTTCATCCCCCGCTTTTAGAAACGTCCGGCCATAGCTGCTGGCTACAAGATTGATCGATTCGGTTGTGCCGCGCGTAAAAATAATTTCATGCGCCTGCGCCGCATTGATAAACTTCTTAATTTTTTCTCTGGTATTCTCAAACTCCCGTGTTGCTTGTTCACTCAGATAATGAACACCACGGTGAATATTCGATGTGCCGGTTTTATAATGCCTTTCAATTGTATCGATAACACATTGCGGCTTGAATGTGGTGGCAGCATTATCAAGATAAACGAGAGGCTTTCCGTGGACTTTCACATGCAGGTTGGGAAAGTCCTGGCGGATTTTAGCTATCGGAAAAGACAAACCCTTAGTCGTGGCCATAATTTAAAAGGCTGCCATTGTCGGCACAAGCAGTGTATTGAGTTTTGACTGGACAGATTCATGGGGAATGGTGTTGATGATGTCACCCACAAAACCCTCGGATAACATTTTGACAGCTTTGCTTCTTGCTATACAGCGGCTTTGCAAATAAAAAATTTCGTCTTCATTCAATTGGCCAATGGTGGCTCCATGGGTGCACTTGACATCATCGGCCCCAATTTCCAGCTGCGGTTTAGTATCGACACGCGCCTCTTTTCCCAGTAATAGATTTTTATTGAGCTGGTAAGAATTTGTCTTTTGTGCGATCGGTTTCACAAAAATTTTTCCATTAAACACCGCACGCGAAGCCCCATTCAGTACGCCCTTATATAACTGGTTACTGGTACCATTGGCTTGGCGGTGATCCACGGTAGAATGGTTATCCACCAACTGTGTGTCATTGACACAATAGAGTCCATTAAGTCTGGCGCTCGCACCCTCACCATTTAAAATGACATCCAGATTATTACGGGTAATATTTCCTCCGACCATAAAGGAAAAGCCGTTAAAATTAGAATCTCGCTCTTGCCAAACACGGGTCGTCCCGATATGAAAAGCCTTTAAGCTTTCACTTTGCGCCTTGTGATAATTTAAAATTGCATTTTCCGCGAGATGGATGTCAGTTAAGGCATTGGCAAAATACACGCGATCATTCGAAAAGCTGATATGCGTTTCAAGAATCGATGCCGCGCCGGATTTGCCAATAATAATCATAGTTTGCGGACACAAAAATGTGTTTTGCTCTTGAGTACTGGTAAGATGAATAATGTGGATTAATTTTTCCACACGCGCGTTATCCGTAATTTTAATAAATGCCCCATTACCGGCGATAGCCAGATTAAGAGCCGTGAAAAAAGTGCCTTGGGCAGGATTATATTTTTTAAGAATATTTTCGATATCCGCTCGCTGCAATGGCCATGCCTCCTGCAAGGTTGAAACAATTGCTCCTTTGGGGAGTCCGCGCAGATTAGATAAATTGGCAGAAAATGTGCCATTGATAAAAACCAGATTCAATTCGGCACAATTGAGATAAGTCTTAAGCGGATCTGCTTCTATGGCTTGCGGGCTCAAGGCAGAATGATATTGCTGCGTCAGAAGCGGCTCAATGTTGGTGTATTTCCATTCCTCGTCCTTTACCGTTGGGAAGCCCAATCCGTTAAATCTAAAAAGATTTTTTAAACGAAATTCTTTAAGCCATCCCGTGGCTTGGATTGCGATGGTTTTATCCAAATTTTCTAATCCATCGATAAAGGATCGGGCATGTTCCGATTGCAAAATCATAAAGCATTCCTTGATTTATTTGACCAGCCAATCATATCCCTTTTCTTCAACTTCGAAAGCAAGTTCTTTGCCTCTCGATCTAATAATTTTTCCATCGTAAAGAATGTGGACAAAATCCGGGATAATATAGTTGAGCAGACGCTGGTAATGCGTAATGACAAGAATTGAATTATCTTTACTGCGCAGCTTGTTAACGCCATCGGCGACAATCCGCATGGAATCGATATCCAAACCAGAATCTGTTTCATCCAAAACAGCCAGCCGCGGATTCAGAATCGCCATCTGTAAAATTTCATTGCGCTTTTTCTCTCCACCGGAGAAATCCACGTTTACCGGCCGGTTGATGAATTTTTCGTCCATACCGAGCAGTTTCATTTTTTTTCTTAAATATTCATCGAATTCCATGGGGTCCATCTCTTCGGCGCCCTGATGCTTACAAATTTCATTAAAAGCGGAACGCAAAAACATTGAGGCGTTTACCCCGGGGATTTCAACCGGGTATTGGAATGCCATGAAGACCCCTTCGCGGGCCCGTTCCTCGGGCTCGAGTTCCAAGAGATTTACTTTTTTAAAATTTACTTCATAGAGTAATTCACCAGCCGTGACTTGATACTGCGGATGCCCGGCGATCACTTTGGCCAACGTGCTTTTCCCAGATCCATTCGGTCCCATAATGGCATGGACTTCGCCTGGATTGATAGTTAAATTGAGACCCTTTAGAATAGGTGTCCCTTCAATCCCGGCGTGTAGATTTCTGATCTCTAACATTGCTTGAATCCTTTCTTCTGCTTTGATATGCATCTGTGGTTTTACCCCACACTTCCTTCTAATTTCATTTCCAGTAAGCGCACGGCTTCTACCGCAAACTCCATGGGAAGTTCCTTAAAAACATCTTTACAAAAGCCATTGATGATAAGTGAAACCGCCCCTTCCATATCAAGCCCCCGTGATCGTAAATAGAAAAGCTGTTCGGCATTAATTTTTGATGTTGAGGCCTCATGCTCCATAACCGCAGTGCTGTTCTTTACTTCAATATAGGGAAACGTGTTCGCCTGACATTTATTTCCGATGAGCATGGAGTCGCACTGCGAATAATTGCGCGCGCCATCCGCCGAGGGAAGAATTTTTACCAGGCCGCGGTAATTATTGTTTGATTCATCCGCGGAAATTCCTTTTGAAACGATGGTGCTTTTGGTATTTTTGCCGATATGGATCATTTTTGTCCCAGTATCCGCCTGCATGCGGTTGTTGGTCAATGCCACCGAGTAGAATTTTCCAACAGAGCGATCACCCTGCAGGATGACACTGGGATATTTCCAGGTGATAGCAGATCCCGCTTCCACCTGCGTCCATGAGATTTTTGAATTCTTTCCAACGCATTTTCCGCGTTTCGTGACGAAATTGTAAATACCCCCCTTGCCTTCTTTATTGCCCGAATACCAGTTTTGAACTGTTGAATATTTGATTTCCGCATTATCTAAAGTGATTAGCTCGACAACCGCTGCATGGAGTTGATTTTCATCACGCATCGGCGCCGTGCAGCCTTCAAGGTAACTGACATAGCTATTATCTTCAGCAATAATCAACGTCCGCTCAAATTGACCTGATTCAGCGGCATTGATTCTAAAGTAAGTTGATAATTCCAGAGGGCACCTCACACCCTTAGGAATATAACAGAATGATCCATCGCTAAAAACCGCGGAATTGAGGGTCGCAAAAAAGTTATCGGTATACGGTACAACGGAGCCCAGATATTTTTTAACCAACTCGGGGTGATGTGTGATCGCCTCGGTCATGGAGCAGAAAATAACCCCCAGTTTCGCCAATTCCGCCTGATGTGTCGTCCCAACGGAGACACTGTCAAAAACGGCATCGACGGCGACACCACTCAGCCGTTTTTGTTCGCTTAGAGGGATCCCTAATTTTTCAAATGTCTTAATCAATTCCGGATCAACTTCGTTCATACTCTTGGGATTATCCGCGCGCTTTTGGGGCGCGGTGTAATAACTCAAGGCTTGGTAATCAATTGGTCCATATTGAAAGTTTGGCCAATGCGGTTCTTTCATAGTTTTCCAATGGCGGTAGGCCTTAAGCCGCCGGGTGAACATCCATTCCGGTTCCCCTTTTTTTTCAACGATCAAACGGATGGTATCCTCATTTAAGCCTTTGGGGATCCGCTCCATCTCGATATCCGTATAAAAACCATATTGATAATCGCGGCGCGAAAGGGTATTCTGCTCAATGGTTTTTTCATTCAGTAATTTTTCATTGACTTTTGTCATTACGTGCCCTCAGGGATTATGCACCATTGAATCGTTTAAATCCTTGCCAGCGGCAAAGGGTTTAGCCTTAATTGCCTTTTCGTCTTGGTGGTGTGAGCGGACAAGATCCGTAATCATAATCGTTTTAAAAAGTTTGCTGATTTCCATGTTGAGATTCAACATCGGTCCAATCACGCTGCAGGAACCGGTGATCTCACAATGTGAATAGTCACCGTGAAAACAACTGGCGATTTCAATGGGGCCGGTAATTAAGTCGGTTAATTCCGACAGCGATATTTTTTCAAGATCTTTGATGATGTGATAGCCGCCATGCGCTCCGTGCTCAGCTTTAAGAATTTCATTCTGCGCCATGATTTGTAAAACCCTGGATGTCGGATCAAAAGGTGTATGATAAAGATCGCAAATTTCCTTTGCGGAAGTCAGCTGACCCTGCTTTTTGCTGCTCATGTACTTCAGGGCGATTAAGGCGTATTCCAATTTTCGGTTAATTTTAAACATGTGTTTCTTGCTTCCTTTTATGGGCCTTTGTACAACTAAAGAAAAAAATTTGGATTTATCATTGAGGAGACAAAGGCCAATATTGACTACCTCAATTCTTTTGGTTCTACAAAGGTCAATAGTACTTTAATACTGCAAAATTGTACTTAAATCCAGCCAAAAAAAATTATGCTCTTACGCGAATCGGCAAGGCGTTAATCTTAGCCGCGACTATAAAATCGTTTTCCGTTAATCCGCCCAAGGCATGTGTGCTCAATTCAATTTTTAATTTTCTATACCCGGTTAAATGTAAGTCTGGATGATGATCCTCACCTTCGGCGATTTTTGCTACTTCATTAATAAAATCAATAGCCGCCATGAAATTTTTCATATTGTATTGTTGATAAATGACTTTGCCGTCATCATGTAACTGCCAACCTGGAATTTCTGGCAAAAATTTACGGGCGTCGTCCAAAGTATACGCCTCCCCGATTCCTTCGCACGGCTGGCATTTTTTTTGATTTAATGGGCTCATTTTATACCGCCAATTCTACCACAATGTCAGGTTTAAATTCATCTCGTAAAATGTTCTCAATCGCTTTTAATGTTCCCATCGTTGAGCTTGGGCATGAGCCGCACGCTCCTTGGTAATTGACCTTGATCACGCTGCCCTCGAATTGGACCACATGGATATCACCGCCGTCCATCTGCAAGGCCGGACGGATCGTCTGATCTAAAATCGCGTTGATTTTTTCGATATCGGGGTTATCCGATACAAAGACCGGTTTGGCCGGCTCCTCAACTTTGAAATTCGGATCATGCTGCTCAATTTTCTCCAGGATCGCAGTTCTGGCTTTTTCCTCTAAAATATCCCAATCGCCGCTACCATCTTGCGTGATTGTAATGTAATTATCAAAAAAATACACTTCCACGACATGCTCGATAGCCAGCAAGGCCTGCGCGAGCGGATTCTGTGAGCATTCGGCCGCGTTTTTATAGGTTGTCTTTCCTTCGGTCTTAACTGGCACATTTAAGACAAATTTTAAAGCATTTGGGTTGGGTGTGCTTTGAATTTGTAATTTAACGCTCATATACGCTCCTTGAGATTATTCTTTTCTGTTCACATTGTGATACTGCCGGAAAATCCGACCAGTGTCATTGTATCCATACAAATATTATCAAAAGTCTAAAAAATGTCAAGTAATACTTCTCTTTTTGGCTTATTTAAAGTTTAACATATCTTGGTAAACATAGCAATGCGGCGATTACGTTATAACTACGCTGTAAGATATTTATTCACAATATGTTCCGCAAATGGAAAAGCGCAGGTAAAGGCGGGTGAAACAGCATTGAGAACATGCAGGCTTTGCTTGTCTCCCTCGATAACAAAGTCTTGGACTAACTCCAGGGTTTTTTTGTTTAAAAGTTGAGCGCGGATGCCGGGTTTGGTAAATTCAGTAAATCCTTTCGGATCAATGGATTGAACCATATTCATGGCCAATTTGATGAAATAATCTTTTTTATATTTTTGCATCTCTTCAAAGGCAAGATTTCGAAACCCAAACGAATTTAAGAAAAACAATTTTGTTTCAAAATACGCGATTCGGCAGAGTTCATTAATTTTAAAATTTTCGAATCCGCTATAATTTTCCCGCCATAACGCCGGAATGGCCGTGGGGCCGATTTTAATCTCACCAGTCACAGTTTTAGTAAAATGTACGCCCAAAAAAGGATTTCTCAAATTTGGAACAGGATAAATATTTGTTGTGACGTCAGTTTTATTTTTTGTGTATTTTAAATACAATCCCTTAAACGGAATCATTGTGTATTGAGATCCAAAACCAAAATCGTGCGCTACTTCATCGGCGTAAAGCCCGGTACAGTTGATCACAAAATCAGCATGAATATCATTTTGCGTTGTGTGGATAATTTTGTCGTTATGTCCTAAATAATGAGTCTTGAAGAAAAAAATAACTCCCAACTGATGCAGATCTTCTTGCAGAGAGCGGCAGATTTGAGTAGGATCAACACTGGCGGTATCTGGCGAATACAAAGCCTTTTTATGGGTTTTTACATTGGGTTCAATTGCCGCTGCTTCCTTTTCGTCAATAAGACGGACATTGGAGCCATTGTGCTGTCCACGGCGCTCAAGTTCATACAACTTTTCCAACTCCTCACGGTTTTGGGCTACAACCAGCTTGCCGCATTCATTGAGCGGTAAATTTTTCAGCCGGCAATACTGCTTCATTGCTCTATTGCCCGCAACGGTGAAGCGGGCTTTGAGGCTGTCAGCGGTATAATAGAATCCAGCGTGCAAGACGCCGCTGTTACGTCCGGAGGCATGATAAGCCACTTTGTCCTCTTTATCAATGATGAGGATTTTGGCTGCCGGTCTTGCCTTTTTGAGCGAAACCGCAACACTTAAACCAATAATTCCCGATCCTATAATGAGATAATCATACCGATTTAACATCCAATTTTCCTTTATGCTTCAATTATTATTGACCTTTGTAGAACCAAAAAAATTGAGGTAGTCAATATTGGCCTTTGTCTCCTCAATGATAAATCCAAATTTTTTTCTTTAGTTGTACAAAGGCCCATAAAAACGATACGAATAGGCTTTGTATTATAGCAATTTTTGACAGCATAGGAAAGTATAAAACTTTCCTAGCTGCTAAAAACTCCTCTCCTATGCAGCAAAGAAGTTACGACGAACGAAGTGAGGAGTTTTCTTGTAAAAAAACTTTATGGTTTTAAAAATTTTGCGGGAATTCCCTCATTGACTTAATGGTCAGCGCCTATTAAAATAAATTCGCTATTATTAAGGAGGTCCCATGGATAAACCAACAATTGCCCAACGCCAACCCTTTGTCTTAGAGGTTGAACCAGGAACTTATGCGTGGTGTGCCTGTGGACAGTCAAAAAATCAACCCTATTGTGACGGTTCGCACCGCACGACTTTATTCCGGCCTCTGAGTTTAAAAGTTGAGACAAAACAAAAGATCGCTTGGTGTGGCTGTAAGCATTCGCATAATCCGCCTTTTTGTGATGGCACCCATCGCTCGTTATAATTTATCGCATGCCTAAAAAAAATACCATCCGCTATCAGCCCTATGTCTTGGATGCTGAGGCGAAAATTTATGCCTGGTGTTCGTGCGGCGAATCTCATAAACAACCGTTTTGCGATGGTTCTCATGGCGCCGTTGGCATGACCCCCAAAATCATCCAAATTACTGAAAAGAAAACGGTGGCTTGGTGCGGCTGCAAGGCCACGCAAACACCACCGTTTTGCGATGGGACACATAAAAAATTTAAGAAATAATTTTAATTTTTTTCCAGTAAATAAATCCCCATATTCGCAAAAAGATTAGGGCGCACGGGGATTCTCATGTTATTTAAAATTCCTGCCTCGCGTATGATGTGAATGTCATTTATTTTACAAAAATTACGAAAATCTTTAAGGCTTAAAAAACGTAAATTTGGGGTATCATACCATTCGTAAGGCAATTGTTTGGTTACGGGGACGCGGCCTTGAAAAAATAATTGCAACCGGGCCCGGATATGACAAAAATTGGGAATACCCACGATGACTTTCTTTCCCACGCGCAATGCCTCAAGGATCACCTTGCGCGGATGCAAAACCTGCTGCAGGCTTTCGTTTAAAATAACATAATCAAATCTTTTACTGGAATAATCTTCGAGGCCCGAATCAATATCGCCGTGCGAGACCGTTAAGCCTTTGGCCATGGATTGGTAAATCGCCTGTTCATTGATTTCAACACCAGTTCCCCGGATGCCTTTATGTTCAATGAGCAAAGCCAAAAGACTCCCGTCGCCGCAGCCAAGATCCAAAACTTTTGA
This sequence comes from uncultured Planctomycetales bacterium, assembly GCA_964359575.1. Lineage (GTDB taxonomy): Bacteria > Omnitrophota > Gorgyraeia > Zapsychrales > GWA2-47-8 > 2-02-FULL-48-11. The sequence goes on along the minus strand of CAYHTV010000002.1, from coordinate 42,147 downwards.
ATTTGGCTTAATCATTTCCATAATAATTTGGAAATCGAGACGGTTGCTTTTTTTAGGATCGCTGTGACCGCCGTTAGACATAGTTTTTTTCGCGTTCTATCCGCGTTAAAAAATGGCGGATCAATTTGGATTGGCCTTCTACCTCCACCAAAAACGCATCGTGGCCATAGCTGCTATTGATCTCAATATCTGAGACATCAAGATCGTTCGCTTTAAGGGCCTTGACCATTTCTTTGGATTGGTATGATGGATAAAGCCAATCCGAGGTAAACGAAATAATTAAAAAACTCGCCGTGGCCTTTTGAAAAGTCGTTAAAAGATTCCCCTCTTCTGCCAAATCAAAATAATCCAACGCCTTGGTTAAGTAGAGATAGGAATTGGCGTCAAAACGTTGTACAAAACTGTCCCCGCGGTATTTCAGATAACTTTCAACCTCAAAATCATGCGAGAAATCATACCCGACCCGCTCTTTGCCGATAAGTTTGCGGCCGAATTTTTCGTCCATGGATTTCTCGCTCATGTAGGTGATGTGGCCGATCATCCGCGAGAGCGCAAGCCCGCGGGCCGGAATCGATTTGCCATAATACTCGCCGTTTTGCCAATCCGGATCCGACATAATCGCCTGCCGGCAGACTTCATGCAAAGCAATTTGCTGAGCGGTGTGGCGGTGATTAGTGGCAATCAAAATGACCGATGAAAGAAATTCGGGGTATTGAACCGCCCACTTAAGCGCCTGTAAACCGCCCATAGATCCGCCGGAAACGCACAATAATTTTTTAATGCCTAAGTGCTCGATAAGTTCTTTTTGGACAGCTACCATGTCATCAATAGTCACCATGGGAAAGCTTAAACCGTGCGGCTTGCCTGTCGCTGGATTAACGGAAGCCGGGCCAGTGGTCCCTTTACATCCACCGAGAACATTAGAACAAATGACAAAATATTTATTCGTATCAAAGGCCTTGCCCGGACCGATCATATCGTCCCACCAGCCAGGTTTTGGGGCGCCCTCCTGAAAACCAGCGGCATGAGCATCCCCAGTTAAGGCATGAAATACGAGAATAGCGTTGGATCTATTTGCATTGAGCTGGCCATACGTTTCATAAGCGACCGTGATGGGCCCAAATTTCACACCGCTTTTGAGTATCAGCTCTTGCGGCGGCTGAGCAAAGGTAAAGAATTGCGTTGGCACAATGCCTAAAGTAGGAGTGTTCATAGATATCCTTAAAATGTTACACAAGAATATCACAGCACCTGGAGGATGTCAATCGAGGGGGATGAACGTTGGGGTGATAGAAATAGAAAAATTTTTATCCGCCCGCAAAAGTCGATGGCTCTGCGTATTGAAACATTGCCTCAACGCATTTTAAGGCGCGCTGCCGCACGTCTTCGGCGATCACGACCCGGTCACGCAAAGCGGGATGTTTCAGGACGCGTAAAATATCATGGAGAGTGTTGGATTTCATATAGCGGCACAGCGTGCAGGAACCAACAAAGCGCTTGTGAGGAAATTCAACTTGCAGCCGCGATGATAAACCGCATTCGGTAAGCATCAGGAATTCATCCGCCTTGGTTTCTTGCATATACTTTAGCATTTGGGAAGTGCTCCCGACAAAGTCCGAGGCGTCGCACACCGCTGGTTTGCATTCGGGATGGCTTACGACTTTCACATTCGGATATTCGAGGCGGATTTTTTCAATCTGCTCCCTATTATATTCCTCATGGACATAACAGACGCCATCGTAATATTGAATATCTTTCGCAATCCCACGGGACTGCATTTCTTTGCTGAGATTTTGTCCCATCAATTTATCCGGCAAAAAATAAATTTTGTCATCAGGGATATTGGCTGCCACTTTATAGACATTGGCGGAGGTCACGCAGACATCGCATTCGGCTTTAACGTCCGCGGTTGTGTTGATATAGCAGACAAAGGTATACTCTGGGAATTGCCGTCGTAACTCACGGACCTTCTCACCATTAATGGAATCCGCCAGCGTACAGCCATCCAATAAACCGGGGATTAAAACTTCTTTGGTGGGGTTGAGAATTTTAGCGGTTTCTCCCATAAACCGCACGGCGGCAAAGACGATTTTTTCTGCCTTGGTTGACATGGCGTCTTTGCTGAGTTTATAGGAATCTCCCACAAAATCCCCAACGCCATAAATGATCTCCGGACTCACATACGAATGCACGAGGATCACGGCGTTTTGCTCTTCTTTCAATTCGTTGATCTCATTGATCAACGGCACAAGCTCTTCGCATTTTTTAAGTGAATAGTGACAGACATTGCCGCCGACCTTAACGTGTTTAAGGCGCTCATAGAGTTGTGCTGCGGTGATATGTTGAAAAGTCAACATGGAAAATTTCCTTTCATTACTACTATATATGAGTCTGATTATAAATTCAAGTTTTGGGACTAATCTCCATGGCGAAGATACGATGTGAAACAGCTTCGCCGCGCAGCGCATGGGGCGTGGCAGCAGTAATCTTTACGCGGACAATTTCTCTGTGCTCATATTCTGTGCCAGAAAATATCACGAGCTTATTGCCATCGGTCCGGCCTTTAAATTCATATCCAACATGTTGAGCATCTTTTTCTTCAATTAAAACTTCCTGCACTTCACCAATATGCTGTTGATTTTTTTTAAGCGTGATGGCTTTTTGCAGATCATTGAGATCCATGATGCGCCGAGTTTTTTCTTCTTCCGGAACACTATCGGGGTATTGGCGGGAAGCAGCTGTTCCTTTACGTTCGGAATATTTAAAAATAAAGGCAGAATCGAACTCAACTTTTTTCATGATTTTCACAGTGTCAGCGAATTCTTCCGCGGTTTCGGTGGGGAATCCCACGATGATATCCGTGGTTAACGTCACCTGAGGAATGAGCGCTCGGATATCATCTACTAAACGAAGAAATTCTTCCTGCGTATATGTCCGGTTCATCAGATCAAGAATTCGGTTATTGCCGGCTTGCAGCGGCAGATGAATATGTTTACAAATTTTTTTATTTTGAGCAATACCATGCAATAAACGCTTTGGGAAATCCTTAGGATGCGGCGAAGTAAAACGGATACGCTCGATACCGTTGACTTTACTGACTCCATCGAGCAGCGCCGCGAAATCAGATTCTTCATGACGGTACGAATTGACATTTTGTCCTAAAAGTGTTACTTGTTTAAACCCTTCGTCAGCGAGACGATTGACTTCCTCGACAATATTTTCAACCGATCGGCTGCGCTCACGGCCGCGCGTATACGGCACAACGCAAAATGTGCAGAAATTATTGCACCCGCGCATGACGGCAATCCAGGCGTTGACTCCTTTCGTGTGGGTTGGATAAATATCTGAATACGTTTCAAACTCTGAAAGCGTCAGATCATACGTCTTGCGTCCCTCGTCCCTCATGCATTCTTCGATGAGATGGGGCAATCTTTTGTATGAATCCGGCCCAGCTATAAAATCTATTTTCAATTTTCGGTTTTCAAAAAGTTCTTTGCGCAAATTGGTCGCCATACAGCCGAGGATACCAATGAGGGGCGAATTGTTGCCAGCCGGCAACAATTCGTTTTTTTTCGCTTCTCTACGCTTGTGCCGGATCTCATGGATCCGTCCATAAACTTTCCGGTGCGCATTTTCCCGAATCGCGCAAGTGTTAAGCATGATAATATCCGCGTCACCTTCGTTGGTTGTAAACGAATAGTCGGCCTTGGCGAGAATCGAACGGATAATCTCCGTATCCGCCTCGTTCATTTGGCAGCCGTAAGTCTCCAAAAGCACGCGCCTGCCTGCCGGCAGGCAGGGAGTTTGCTTTGGAGTTTCTCCGACGGTGTTGCCGTTTGTTGCGGTATTTTCGATGTGTTGTTCCATTTTTCTACACTGTCATTCCCGCGAAAGCGGGAATCCATTTTCAAACCTTCGTCATAACACGTCTGCCACGGCTCATTCAATTCAAACGTGACAATCTCTTGATTCCGAATGTAAATCGTCTTAAAAATAATCCTCATAAACGTTTTTATGAGGAAATCCATTTGGCTATTATCGGGCGTTTTTCTTAAATGTAGAAGAAAATCCTGCGTTGCCCTTGCAGATCAATGGAGTTGCGTTTATCTAAAATTTTTAATTGTACAGCCTTGATATCTTGCTTTAATTTCTTTTCTTCATTGCGCAACAATTCCGCATGGTCTTTATAGATTTCAAGGTTAATGCTATCTTGAGAAAAAAACTTCATACAAACCTTTTTGTTTCTCAAGGTTTTTATTTAACAGCTTGGCCAATGCCTCAAGCTCATCAAGAAATACTCGCTCTGGTTGCGAAGTATTATGGGCCTTTGGATGAACAGCGATACCACGGCCGTTTAACTTTGGTGCGATGATTCGAAACGGACATAATACCACGAAAACTTCCATTACACTCCTTGCATTTTAGCACACCGGACAAGTGATAATTGTTGTTTTTAAACTTCACCACCGCATTCGTGCGATTGCGTTTAAGCAAGACCGATGCCTCGTCGAATTGTTGCTGGGTAATAATGGGTTCATGAACATTTAGCACTTCCACAATCTTAGAAGGATCATTGCGTACATGCTTGTAGCCTTTGCCCTGACCATCTTTCGTTTTTGCCCTAGGATTATAACGATGACGGTTCCACACCAGTGTCCCTAAATACACCTTGCTCTTTAAAATCGTCCCGATAAATTTTGTATAAAACCGACCGCCTTGACGGGAAGATGTTCCTAACCGGTAAAAATGTCCGGCAATTTGCGACGTGCTTTGGCCGTTGATATAACGCTCATATATTTCTCGGACAATCTTGGCTTCCTGTTTGTGTATTTCCAGCTTCTTAATTTCTTTATTATAACGATAGCCATACGGCGCGTAACGCGCTCCCTGCCAATGGCCTTTCTTAACACCGACTAGCATGCCCGGGAACACGCGCTCAACCAATCGGTTTCGTTCAAACTCCGCGCAACTGCCAAGCATTTGAATGGCCATCTTTCCGGCGCTGGATGTTGTATCAAAGGGCTCCGTGGCTGATTTATAACCAACACCCAAGTTATCAAATTCTTCAAGAAGCCCTAAAAGGTCTTTAAGCCGACGGCTTAGACGATCCTGTTTATACACCTTCACCAAATCAAACTGTTTATTGCGCGCATCAAAAAAGCTGGATTCACCAAAGCCAACAAATAAAACTGATAATAAAATTCTGAATATTTCTCGGAAGGACCGTCAGCGGCGTAAGGAAAACTCAATATTTGTCCGCGCACATAATAACCGTGGAATTGATCCGAACAAAAGACCTCTGTGGGCTTAGAGAATTTCCTATCATATGGATATTTATCAAACGGTTGTTTTGGGTGGTAATGGCTTTTCTTCAAATCTTCCTCACATTTTCATTAATCAAAAATTACTTGAACAAATCGGAGTGGGTACCGGTTCTGACAAAATAGATACTACCGCCTTCAATTTTGTAAATCAACAGCCAGTCTGGCTCAATATGGCACTCACGGTAACCTTTGTAATCACCTTGAAGCGGATGGTCTTTATTTTGGGCAGGAAGCGGTTCTTCTTTGACCAATAAATTGGTTAGATCATCTATGAGGTGGAGATCTTTGTGGCGCTTTTGCTGAAGCTTATAGTCGCGCTTGAATTGATTGGTGTAAAAAGGATTGAGCATGCCGTTATTTCTTTAAATCTTTCAGCATATCTTCAACATTGCTGTGAGAGTGTAGATTCTTTTTCTTCTCCACATCATTCATTGCGCGCAAGGTGGTTGTATTAGGAATTTTTAAATCAAAGGGCAAACCGTTTTCGAGTTCAACACGGTGGTAAAAAAGATTAATAGCCTCTGAAGCGGATAAACCTAACGCCTCAAAAATTCGTTCAACTTTACTTTTTAACTTCGGCTCAGTCCGAGCCCGGATCATAGCTGTTTTGCTCATTTTAATCACCCCATTTTCTGTTCGTTTTGCCTCACTTAAAGTGTATCCCAAACGTGATACAATGTCAAGCCCACAATTTTATAAGGTCAAATCAATCCTCCCGATTAACAACATGAAACAAAAACCATCATAATCAAATATGAGCAAGAAACCTTAAGACCCAACACAGGGAATTTAATTTTGCTAGCACAGTGCTAGCACGGCGGGTTTTCGACGGGGCCCACAAAAACGAAACCCTCTGTAAATGCCAGGTTCACAAAGGGTTAAGTTGGTTGCGGGGGCAGGATTTGAACCTGCGGCCTTCAGGTTATGAGAGATTCAAGCGATATCGACGGTGATTGACGGTTTTAGCTAACTCTTAACGGTGTTAGGGCTTACGGACAATTGACTTGTTTGCTGTTATACCGCTTTTGCCCCTGTTGGAGCTTATTCTGCTAGCACAGTGCTAGCACGGTTTTAATGTAATGCGTTAATTTCATTTTCGAGAATCTTTATAGTCTTCAAGATCTCATCAAATTCCGGATAATTTCCAAAAACCATATGCCTCATCTCACCCTAATCAGACCTTAAAGACTGCTCGAAATGCGCTGGCGGCATCAAACGCATTGTCCCCGGTCTGGCTAACTCATACCGGGCCCATACCCGAGGAAAAAAGCGGTCATTAAATTCAACGACCTGTTCTAAAAGCCTGAAATCATTTAAAGCATCATTTTTTGCCTTAGAGCGGGCCATCATAGCCAGATCATAATAATGGCGTGAATATCGACAGTACTTTGTTAAAAAATACTTTTTTGACACATAATCTCAAATATTTCTCGATGCTGTGAAGCGTTGCAATGCGTTGGATATAAATGTGTTCAACGCTCAATATGCTCTTAACATGTTGATATATAATTTGTTATACATTTGTTTTGTCGAAAATATAGCCATTTTTAACAAAGTACTTCCATTTTATTAAGATAATTCTCAAATCCTATTTTTTCGGCTTCTAATTTATCTTGCAGGGTTAGATTCATATTACTGAACCCGCAGAAGCCCTTTCATATGTAAGGCATGGGGCATACAAAAATAAACCCTTTCCTCTTCTGTGGCAGGAGCGGTAAAAAGAACCGATTCCTTTTCACCATATCCTAAGAGTGGCGTACGAATGTCAGTCCCATCGATGGTAAAATTATGCCTCATCCCCGCGTCCAAATTATGGATAACAAACTTGACGGTCTCTCCTCGATTAAGATAGATAGTAGGATTGTTATCCCCGAATGTCATATTACGAATCTCTAGAACAATACTACGAATGTCCTTAGCAGCGGGTTTATCTGGTGAGACGAGCCCCATGGCGGCTACGGCAAATAGCATCATGACAATTGTCATTAAGGAAAACTTGAGTTTTCCTTGAGGTGTTTTTAGTTCTTTTTTTATTTGTTCTACCATTTGACTAACTCCCTGCCCCGCCTTTGGCGGGGCTTAAATAACTTCTACGAAGATCGCTTTCGCTAAATCATTTCCAACAACCACCTCGCGATCATCCATTTTAACTTTCAAGGGTCCATTAAATGGTTCTTTTCCCATAACCTCCAAATGGACATTAGGAAGAAGTCCCAATTCATTCATATACCGAAGCATATCCGGATTAAAGTCGCTAACGCGTTTGATGACTAATTTATCCCCTGCTGAAACTTCTGCCAATGATAGATAATTATGACGAGAAACCTTCCCATCAATGGTTGGAATAGGATCGCCATGGGGATCAACTTTGGGATTGCCCAATCGCTCATTGATCTTTTGCTCAAATTCTTCACTGATAAAATGCTCTAACTTTTCGGCTTCTTCATCAACTTTTTCAAGCGGATATCCTAAAATTTCAGAAAGAAAAAGTTCCAGCAATCGGTGATGACGAATAACTTCAAGGGCAATTTTTTTCCCTTTCTCAGTCAACATAACCCCTTGATAGGGTGTATAATCAACTAATTTTTCTTTCGCAAGTTTTTTAACCATTTGAGTCACCGAGGGAGCAGAAACCTGTAATTTTTCGGCTAACTGAGAAATGGTTACATACTCATGTTCCTCTTGCAGTTTATAGGTCTGTTTTAAGTAATCTTGGATGGATTCACTGGTTATCATTGTTAGTCCTCCTAAGAAATAATTTAGGTTCACCTAAATTATACAATAAAATAATCACCTAATCAATATCCCCTCATTAAGAGCCACCCACCAAAATTCCCGTCCAATACATTAATAAGTAACCCAGTATCACACCCAAAATATCAAGAAACCTGGGTGACTCCGATGATAATTTGCTTCTCATAATAATGGCAATGACTTGTAAGATCGCACCCGCTCCAATCCCCAAAAAGAGGACTGACCAGGTTAGAGAATAAGTAAAGGCTCCCAACCAACATCCTATGATGGTTGGTGCTCCTGCCAAAATACCCAACCACAAAAGAAGACGTAGCTTTACCCGCTCTTGCAAAATGGGTGCCACTATAGCAATGCCTTCTGTTGCGTTGTGAAGAGTAAAACCAATGACGAGTAAAGCTCCGAGCGTTAGCTCTCCAAGCACATAAGCTGAACCAATGGCTAATCCTTCACCAAGATTGTGAAGACCAATACCAAGTGCAATCAACCAGGCCATAAAAAAGCTTTGTCCCATTCGATTTTGTTTTTGTCTCGCCTCGATATCAATACCAAACAAAATAAGAAACGCACCTATCAATCCTAGAATAAGTAAGGCTTGGCCATGAAAAATTCCCGGGAGCTTGGCACTAATCTCCAACCCTTCCACTACCGCATCAACGACCAGAAATCCTAAAAGTCCAACAGTGATTGACAAAAGGAAATCCAGGGCTCTTTTACTTAAACGGCGTAAAAAAGGAAACCAACAAATCCCCAAGGCTACAGGAATCACACCGACATAGACACCTAACATGGCAAAATTAGCCAATGCCTTTAAAGTTGGTTTCGGCGTTAGAGAAGCCACTTCAATTTCATAATCAAAGGTAAGACCCGTGGACGTCAAAAAGAGAATGGCGATAGGTTCGCCGATATTCCAGGGATAAGGAATGGTTACCCGGGCTGTTTCTCGAGGGAACAATTCGCGTTTCGGTGATATCTCATGATACCAAAAGGCGCCACGAACCATGACCTGGGCAATCGTTAAGGGATCTGGTCCTACATTAATTACATCAAGATAAATCGTATCCTCGGCCAAGCTATGGCGCATGACATGAAGATTTTCAATCGGAGGGATATTACTTTGAAACATCTTTGTCGGCCCCCCGGAAAAAAGAGCATAAACGACTATCCCTAACAAAAATAATGGGATAATAGCCAAAATTACCGTCAATAAATTGTTTTTTTTCTCTATGTTAGTGTTCATGATTTTTAAATTGTTGGGTTGATTCTTTCGCAGGAACGACCCTAAAATTCCCCATCCAGCCACGTTCGGCGAATTCAGTCTTATGGGCATGAAACATGTAGTCTCCCGTATAGGGAAATCTCACTTCAACAATGCCCCTCTCCGCTTGTCCTTGAATGATTGTATCTGTATAGTCTCTGGGGGTTTTCTGTGTGCCTGTCGGGTAATAATCAAAAAATGTGGCATGAATATGAAAAGAATTGATTTGATCAAATTCAAGAAGATTAGCTAAATAGATTCTCACAAGTTCATTTTGTTTGACAACGATAGGATGCCTAGAATAATGGAAAGCTACGGTATTGACAGCATAAATTTCATTCTCTTCATCAAAATTCGGATCAAAACCATTCATCACCATGTACAATTCTTTGGCAGGGGCCCGCCCTTCTTTCGGATCAACAATCCAAAGGCCATAAAGACCATTATGGATATGTTGAATAAGAGGGGTTGCGTGACAGTGATATAAATGAATACCTACAGGTTCAGCATCAAATTCATAAACAAAAGTTCCTTGCGGCGGGACCAACTGGTGAAGATGAGATCCATCCATCGCTGCTGTATGAAACCCATGAAAATGCATGGTGTGGGGTCGATCTCCGAGGTTTTTAAACAATATACGGATCCGCTCCCCTTCTTTAGCTCTAAGAGTTGGGCCAGGGACATGCCCATTATAAGTCCAGGCTGGAAAGAAGACGCCAGGGGCAATTTCAATCGTTTTATTAACGGCATTAATTTCAAACATCCGAAGAATGCGGCCATCTGGAAGAGTTGAGACCTTGGAGGGTAAATTATCTGTTAAGTATTTGTCTGGATCGAGTAAGGATTTATCAACATCACCCACTGTTCCAAGTTGATAAGGTTTGAGGATAAGGCCATCCAGACCTGTCTCCATGTTATCATGTATCATCGCGGGAACAGGGATAGAAATGAATAAAAAAATTGCAAAAACGAGAAACGCCATTCCGAGGGAAAATGAAAGTGTTGAGGTAAATTTGGGATGTGTAAAGGGAAAAATAAATTTAGGCATGCCTAAATAATAACTAAGCCATGCTTAAATGTCAAGTTTAATTTTTTGTATTCATCTTTTATTTACTTGAGAAAGGACCAGATTGTTACATTGGCAGGAAACGCAGGTAATCCCTATAGCTTTCTGCAAAGATGGAGAAATTTTAAAAGTCAGTGTTTCATTTCGCGTTTTGTTTCCAAAGGAAAATGTACGGTTCCGCCAACCACAATCGCCGCACTTATAATCAATAGATTTTTAATAATATATTGGCCTTCCATCGTTAAAACAAAAGGAAATCTTTGAAAACATACCTCAGGTAAAATAATTAACGGCAAAAATGTCCCTCCGATCTGCAGGAACAAAAGAAACAAGGCCACACGAATTAAACGATGAAATAAAAAGCAAACCCCGATGAGAACTTCCCACCACCCCAAGATAGGAATAAAAATATCCGGATCAAACCAATAAACCGTCCGTGCCACCAGTTCATTCACCGGGCTATACCCAAAGGACTTAAGCAAGCCGAACCAGATAAAAATTATTCCCATGGAGATACGCAAAAACAAATGCCCGTGACGGTTCATCCATCCAGCTATGATTGGGTCGAACGTATTAAAAGCATGACGCATTTTCGACATGTAAAATTCCCTAGGGTTTGTCTTTATAATTCATAAAATATTCATCCCCTCAATTTTATAATAACTTCTGCCCTGTTAAACGTTCATAAGCACCCGTATATGCGGCCGCCGTCTTCTCCACTACTTCCTGCGGTAAAACAGGGCCGGGGGGCGTTTTGTCCCACCCTGACCTCTCAAGAAAATCCCTCACAATTTGTTTATCAAAACTTAACTTAAATATCACGAACCTTGCCTCGGTTAAACAATGGTAAAGATAAATTTGTCTCCCATACCGTTTCGCATTTTGTCGTCTCTGCACCCATCAAAACACCTCCCTAAAAATTTACTATAAGACTATTACCCCGTGCTCTTCATCCCGAAAGCAATGCCATTCACCGTTAAAAGAAGAGTTTCGTAAACAATCCTTTTATAAGAATCGTCTTTTAAAACAAAATCGTCTTCTCTTATTTCACTAAGAAACCGAAGCTGGATATAATTTAACGGATCCACGTAAGGATTTCTCACGCGGATCGACTCCTTAAGAATCGAACGAGAATTAAGAAGTTCCTTTTGAGATGAAACATCCAACACGCTTTCTAAAGTTCGTTTATATTCCATACAGATCTGACTGTGAATCTTTTCTTTGAGCTTCCTATTTTTCACCAACGCCCCATATTGTTCTGCGATATAGAGGTCTGTTTTTGCCAGTGAAATCTGGGCATTGTCAATTACTGATCGAAAGAACGGCCATTCTTTATACATCTCGCGAAGCTCTTCGAGACCGTGGCTTCCTTTCTCCTCAAGATATTTCTCGATGGCATAACCGATGCCATACCACGCTGAAATAATGTACCTTGACTGAATCCAGCTAAAGACCCAAGGAATAGCCCTCAATCCTTCAAATGCTTTTTCCCCTCCGCGATGAACCGGCCGTGACCCAATCCTAGCAAACTCTAAAACTTGGATCGGAGTGGCCTGATTAGAGAATTCAAGAAAACCTTCTGTCTTATAAATGAGCTCCCGGTAAAAGCCCAAAGAATGATCAGACAAAATCTTCATGCGATCTTCCCATAGGGAAATTTTTTTGTTTTTCTGAACCTCCCCTTTGCTGACAAGATTTGTCCACACAACAGCCGACACTAACTGCTCGAAATTTCTTTCGGCTATCACGGCATTGGAATATTTATGAGCCACGACTTCGCCTTGTTCAGTAATTTTTATTTGGCCACCAGCCGCTGAGAATGGTTGTGCCAAAATGGCTTTGTGGGATTCGCCTCCTCCGCGGTCAATGCTTCCTCCCTTACCGTGAAAAATTTGAAGTTTCACCATATATCTCTCGGCCACCTCAACAAGCCTTTTCTGAGCTATATAAAGTTTCCAGTTGGCCGCTAAATAGCCGCCATCTTTACTGCTGTCTGAGTAGCCAAGCATGACTTGCTGCAAATTACCTCGAACTTGAATATACGATCGATAAATGGGTATTGAAAAAAGCCTCTCCATCACTTCATGGCATTTCTCAAGCGCATTGATCTCTTCAAACAATGGTACAATCCCAATATCAGCTCGTGTTACCTTCCCATTTTTTATCCGAATAAGACCAGCTCCTTTAGCCAAATAAAAAAGTGAAAGCACATCGCTTGGACTTTCTGTCATGCTGATAATGTAATCCCCCGCAATCTGCCTATCCGTATCCTCTTGAATTTCCCGGATGGTTTCTAATTGTTTTAAAATGTCTTTTGACTCAAAGGAAAATTCTTTACTTCGTCTTGTCTGATGGGGTTCTAATATTTTTTTCAAAATGAATTCTTCTTCTATATGACTCTCTGGAAAAAGCTCAGTCATAACTTGTCGCAATTTTCTACTATGATCGCGAAAATCAAGCTTTGCCAGACAAAATCCAAACGTACGGATTTGACAAATCAAACGGTCTAAATAATTTCGACTGGCTAAACCACCTTTATTTTCATTAAGGCTTTCTCTCATTAGGAGAATATCTTTTAAGAACTCTTCTTCTGAAGCATAACCTGCTTTTTTTCCATAAATGGTATTTTCAATCTTTTTATGAATAAATGTGGTCTTTCTTCGATAAACTTCCGTGGACTCAAATCGCTCAAGTTCTTTGGCAAGGCGAGGCATAAGTTCAGCGTCACGCTTCACAGAATTTAACAATTTTTTACTTACCTTTGCCAGCGAAACAGATTGGCTAAAAATACGTATAAAATCTTCAACCGCTGACAAATACATCCGCAGAATAATTCGTCGCTGATAAAGCACAGTTTCTCTGGTGACTTCACACGTAACGTTGGGATTCCCGTCTCTGTCTGAACCAACCCAAGAACCAAAACGCATAAAGGGCAAAAACTCCGCGCCTTCCTTGCCATAAAAATGCCGATACTCACTCAAAATCTTTTCATGAAAATCAGGAACAAGATCTAAAATAGTACGCTGGAAATAGAAAAGCGCTTGATCCACTTCGTCTATTACGTTGACTTTCCTCTGACGTATTTCTGAAGTCTGCCAAAGTATTTCTAGAGTCCCTTTGATGCGTCTTAAAAATAATTCATGTTCTAAAACGGTTATATCCGCTTTCTCAAGCTGTGCTAAGTCCACTGCAATATAAAGCAGATGATCAAGAACGGATCGGCGCTTGGCCTCCGTGGGGTGAGCTGTTAAAACAAGTTCAATCTCCATTTCAGACATAAATTTTAAAACTTCATTGCCACTAATACCTTGCTTATGTAAATCACGAAACAGCTTTCTTAAAGACATATCTAGGAAAATGGATGTATCTTTTTCATAAGCACGTATTCTACGGACACGTTGCCTTTCTTCAGCAATATTGACCAACTGAAAATAAATACTAAAGGCCCTGGCGACTTTGTAAGCTTCCTCAACGCTAAGAGAATGAACAATTCTTTTTTGTTGAGCTATAAGTTCCGCTTTGGGTTCCTCACGGATCTCCCGGGCAAGCCGCCTAATGTGTTCAATTTTTACAAAAAACCGTTCGCCTTCCTGTTCGCGCATGACATCGCCCAGAAGGGTTGTGAGAAATCGAACGTCCTTTTTCAAGGCCGAGAAATGTTTATCTTTTGAAAATTTGTCTTCCATTTTTAAAGGCCTTCAATCCTTTCTTTTAAGTAAATAAAGTCTATTATCTTCCACTTTATAAAGCATAGGGACAACCAGCACCTTAGGATACTTAAGCTGCAGACGATTAGCTTCAGCTAATACAAAATCAATTTCATTGCCGATCTCAAACATGGGAGCAAGGCTCATAAAGTGCTCTTCGGCTTGCTTTCGATCCCAACCGCCTCTTGCAATGAGTCCCTCGATAAATAAATCCTTTCTCGCCATCAAATTTACCATTCCGCATTGATTATGCCCGATTAAAGCAATAAAAGAAATGCCCCCAACCGCTATAGCATAGGATACCTTAAATTCGCTGTAACGAAGATTAGCTCCACCAGCGCGGATGATATACGCGAAGTTATCTGGAATGTTTAAATGCTTGCGGTTATCCATACACATTCCAATAAGAAGCTGTGCATTGGGATACGAAGAAAACACGCGGTTAAGATTATGGTACTCCAAAAGCAGCCCTATAGGTGTACCCCTAAGTGCTTCTGGAATATCTTCTACAGAGTTCACGTTTATTAGTCGATTCATTTTTCTCTCAATTCATTGCTGGGGAAAAATCCAAACTTAAGTGACCCCCAATAACCCAAAAACCATTGACCTTCCTCTTTATCGTCGTTTGATCATGCCCAAAATTCGCAAGACCAAAATTACAAGAAGAATAAGTAAAACAATGAGTAGAATGCGTATCATGGGCGTCGCGCTTACCTTTTATCCAGCTCACCTGCCGGTAAATGGGACTTTTCCAAATACTTTAATAAGTCAGAACCCGCGTCCAAAACAATTGTGGTGCCTGCGCCCAGTGAGCGCTCGTAAGTCTCAAGACGGCGCATGAAAGAATAAAATTCCGGATTTTTCTCGTAGGCCGAAGCGTAAATCGCCGTGGCTTGGGCGTCCCCTTCCCCCATCAACTTCTGGGCCTGTTCGTAACTCTTGGCTAAAACTACTTGCGCTTCTTTATTGACATTGGCTCGAATCTCGCGAGCCTGCTCTTCGCCTTCAGCCCGGTACTTTTTGGCGATGCGTTGCCGCTCCGCCTGCATCCTGGCAAAAACACTGGCCTGAACCTCTCTTGGCAAATCAAGCCGCTTAATACGAACGTCGATTAGTTCAATGCCAAACTGTTCCTTCACCGATGCGCGGGCATCCTGGCTTACGGCTTGAACAATGGCCTCACGCTTCTCCCTGACAAAATCAATAAAAGAATGCTTCGCGATCTCTTCCCTAAGACGTCCGGATACAACATCATTTAATCTGATCAAGGCCCCTACTTCCGTCCGAACAGTGCGGTAGAACTCCAACGGGTCCGTGATACGCCACCGTGAAACGTGATCCACTACAACTCGCTTCTTATCCGAAGTCAAATATTCAACCGCCTGCGCATCCGATGAAAGCACCCGCTTGTCAAAACGCTGCAAGCTGTGAATAAAAGGAACTTTCATGTAAAGACCGGGTTCACGCACAGTGCGCATGGGCTGGCCGAACATCGTGACAATCGCTTGTTCGCGCTCATCGACGATGTAAAAAATATTTGATACGGCTAAAAAGACGATATAGCCCGCTATTAAAAGCGGTAATTTGAGTGATTTATTTTTCACGGCTTCACCTCTTTCATTTTCTGCATAGTCGTTGCGTGTATCTCCTGCGGAACCTGTGCTTTTCTAAGAGGAAGCCACGGTAAAACAGAACCTGTGGCCTGCGATGGCAATATCACTTTCTCCGTGTGGGGCAAAATGCGCTCCATCATCTCAAGATAAAGCCTCTCTCTTGTCACTGTCGGCGATTTTTCATAAGACTCTCGCACATCCAAAAACCTTTTGGCTTCACCTTGGCTGCGGATAATTCGCTGTTCTTTGTAGCCTTCTGCTTTTCGCACAACCTCCGCGGCTTCCCCGCGGCTTCTGGGCAGAACGTCCTCGGCAAACCCCCGCGCTTCTTGTATGAGTCTTTCACGGTCTTCCCAGGCGCGCACCACATCATGGAACGCGTCTTTCACATCCAAAGGCGGGTCCACAACAAGAAGTCTTACCTCCGTTGCCAAAAGTCCTGTTTGGTAATCATCCAAGAGGCGCTGGAGCTGCTCCTTGGTCTGCTCTTGCACTTGAAAACGGCCATCCGTCATCGTGAAATCAATCGTATTGCGCCCAACTACGTTACGCAAGGCGACCTCCGCGGCCGTCGTAAGCATTTGTTCCGGATCCCGAGCGCGAAAAAGAAATACGGAAGGGTCCTTTATAACGTACTGCACGAAGAGTTGTCCCGCGACGATATTCTCGTCACCCGTGAGCATGAGAGATTCCTCGTCAATGACTCTGGTTTGTCCATCAGTGCTGCGAAATCCTATCTCGGCTCTCCGTACCCCTGCCACATTCACTACGTTGCGGCTTTGAATCGGTTGCGGCAGATGATAACGAAGTCCCGGCCCGGTTTGAGAGTGCATTTTTCCAAACTGCCTCACAACGCCCTGTTCCCCAGGGCCGACCATATAAAGCCCCGATGCCAGCCACAAAATCAACCAAATGCCCCCAACCACTAAAAGCATTGACGGTCGTAACACTGTCTTGAACATCTTCTGCATGTCCTCTATTGAAGACTCTAAAGCAGAAGATGCCCCACCACTCCATTCTGGATTAACCATTCTTTTACCCCCTTTTTTTCTTCCTACATTTCAACACTTTTAAACGCTTCCGGGATCTCTTTTGTTGAATCTTTCAATTCATTACTGAAAGAAAATCCGAACCACAACAATACTTGCCGTCAAATAAAAAGCGATTAATCCCCCGATAATTCCTATATGTACCCACCGGTTTCTCTTCCCGATTCTCAAAAATTCCACACGCTTCTTTAGCCTTTCCATGACCCCTTTTGCCCACGGCAGCTCCGTGGCCAAAATCGCCAGACCCGCCATCGTTACAGGAAGTCCACCCGGCCCCGGCACAGGCATTAAAATCAAGCCTATCATTGTGAGAAACACTCCGGAAATAATAATCATCCAACGTCGGACAATCCTCATTTCACAACTCCTTCTTTTTCAAGCCAACCACGCCTAATCATCCATTTCATAATTTCCAAAACCGGCACAATCGTAATAGACAAAGATCCAACAATGATCCAGTCAAACAAAGGAAGACTGAATGTTCCGATAGATCAGCGTCTTCTGGCTTATGAATCATGCAAATATCTTTAGCACCATAATGGATATACATCTTGGTTATGATCGCATTGAGACTGTTGTTCCGGTCATGATTGCCCTTGATAAAAATGAACTTGCCGTTTAGTCTCTGTTCAAACTGCCGATATCTATCGCCGCCGCCTTCTTTCCCCCCTTTAAAAATAAAATCGCCCAAAAAGAAGACCGTGTCTTCAGGCTTGACCCTTTCGTTATGCTTGCGGATGATCGCTTCATTCATTTCTTCAACCGTTGCAAAAGGCCTATCACAATAACGGATAATATTGTGATGCGAAAAATGATAGTCTGATGTCCACCAGTA
This sequence comes from uncultured Planctomycetales bacterium, assembly GCA_964359575.1. GTDB lineage: Bacteria > Omnitrophota > Gorgyraeia > Zapsychrales > GWA2-47-8 > 2-02-FULL-48-11. The sequence continues at coordinate 24,544 of CAYHTV010000002.1, read as the reverse complement.
ATTCATTATATTGACCTTTGTAGAACCAAAAGAATTGAGGTAGTCAATATTGGCCTTTGTCTCCTCAATGATAAATCCAAATTTTTTTCTTTAGTTGTACAAAGGCCCATAAGACTCTGCTTATTTATCTTCTACCGGCCATAAAATATCATAATGAACACTGCGCCCTTTACCGGACAATTGACGCAATAATTTTTTCTCAAGCATATCTGATATCTCACGAAACGCGGTTGCCCTGCTAGTACCTGTCAATCCCACATATTTACGGGTTGTTAACCCACCGACAAATTCGCCCTGTCCTTCATCCAGCAAACGGTTAAGTACTTTCTTTTGACGCTCATTAAGCTCCGTCTGCGCATGCTGAGCCCAAAAATCCGCTTTTAGTAATACTTTGCCAATAATTTTATCAGATTTGCCAATAGCCCGTTGATAACAGCCCAAAAACCAACAAAGCCAGTCTGTCAAATTCGGATTTTTAGCCTTAGAAGATTGTTCAAGAATCTTATAATAATCTTCCCTTTCTTCCATGATCTGCGAAGAAAAACTGTAATATCGTATTTTAAGCTTTTCATCTTGAGCTAAAGCCATATCCGTCAGACTGCGCGCAATACGGCCATTACCATCTTCAAACGGATGAATCGTCAAAAAATAAAAATGTGCGATACCAGCCCGTAACAGGCCATCAATGTTCGAATAACTTTCCTTCCACCATTGAAAAAATTGGCGCATTTCGGCTTCAACAGCTTCTCCAGGAGGTGCTTCAAAATGAATCCGCTCACGACCCATGGGCCCTGAAACAACACGCATAGGATCTTCACCCCGCCATTGAGCCACACGAATCTTATGAAGCCCTGAGTAACCTGTTGGGAAAAGGGCCCCATGCCATCCCAGTAATCGCTGTTTATTAAAGGCTTTATCAAAATTTTGTGTCGCATCTAAAACGATTTCCACAATACCATCAACAGATCGAGAGGATCGCCCTAAACCTGCTGTAGGAAGCCCTAAATGCCGTGCCACAGAAGATCGCACCATTTGTAAATTGAGCAGCTCTCCTTCAATCTCAGAAGTCTTGATAACTTCTTCCGTTAAAATATTAGCTTGCGCCTCTTCTTCAAGTTTGAATCCTAATCGTTTAACACGGCCTAGCAAGTCTCCTTGAGCAAGTCTTGCTTGCCCCAAAGGAGATAAAAGAGCTTTACTGTCCCAAGTAAAATGCGGCCAAGAAGGATGTTGCCATATATATTTCATGTGTGGTTTCTCCCTAAAAAGTGAAGCGATTAAGCACTCTAATCGCTTCATAATATGAAGCAATAATAGCACCTAATCGCTTCAAGAGCAATTATATTCTTAGATCTGAAATGGCAAGATTATTACGCCACTCAAGGCCCGGCAACGGCCTCAATGAGCTCCTCCATCATGCGTCTATATTGTGGCCAATGGCCAGCCACGGGTTTCAATATATACGACTTTGCCTTTTCCCCTGTGCTGGTTGGGGTTAGGGAGTCGTTCGACTTGCGACGGCGTTATAGTTTCATTTGATGTTTAACAGTTGCACACTTTTAAAGTAAGAGAATTATACAAGCTTAGCCCTGTATATCTATAGTGAATTTGTTTAACTTATTTGAACGTCTTTTAACCTTTTAACCTTTTAACCTTTAATGATTTCACTATTAATTTTTTTATTTTATAACTAAAATAGATTCTGTCATGGATAAGACGATCTATAATTTTTCTCAAGACGAAAAAATACGTTATGCCCGTCAGACAATTTTGCCGATGATAGGACAAGCAGGCCAAATGCAGCTTAAAAACGCCCGCATCCTAATGGTCGGGGCGGGGGGGTTGGGCTCATCACCGGCTATTTATTTAGCGGCCGCCGGTATCGGGACAATTGGTCTTGTTGATCCGGATATGGTTTCCTTATCCAATCTTCATCGGCAGATTCTTCACTATACTTCCGATATCGATAAACCTAAGGTTGTTTCGGCCTATGAAAAACTCAGACAAATCAATCCCGAAGTCAATATCGTCACATACCAGAAAAGGCTCAATGCCGGTAATGCCAAAGTCATTTCTGCCGACTATGACTTGGTTATCGATGGAACGGACAACTTGCCATCGCGGTATTTGATTAATGATACTTGTTTCTTTTTGAACAAACCATTTATCTTTGGCGGTGTGTATCAGTTTGAAGGTCAATGCAGTATCTTTGGCTTAGGCGGCCCTTGCTATAGATGTATCTTCCGCGAACTTCCGCCGCCAGGAGAGATGCCGTCTTGCGCAGAGGGGGGTGTCATTGGTGTTGTGCCCGGGATCATCGGGTTGATGCAGGCTAATGAAGCCATCAAATGGATCTGCGGGATCGGAGAACCGTTGTTAGGACGTCTTCTTATCTTTGATGCGCTATCCGTGCGTTGGCGTGAGATTAAAATCAAGAAAGATCCAGAGTGTCCTCTCTGCGGGACAAAACCAACTATTCATACATTAGAAGAATACACGTGGCATTGTTCAACAGAATCACAAAGGACGGACCAGTCTATTGGAGAAATTACCGTGCGGGAATTAAAACAATTACGCGATCAACAACCGGACATCTACCTGCTTGATGTGCGCGAACAAGCCGAATGGGATATCGCCCGTATCGAAGGCGCTCACCATAAGCCATTAAGTATGTTAGAAGGAGATTTTAAGGATATTCCGAAAGACAAATTCATTTATTGTTTCTGTAAATTTGGCGGGCGCAGCGCAAGAGCCATCAAATTTTTGGAATCTCAAGGATATACTTATCTTGTCAATGTTAAGGGAGGCATTCAAGCTTGGTCGGAGGAAATTGATTCTACTATTCCACGCTATTATTGACCTTTGTAGAACCAAAAGGTCAATCGGGAAGAATGACATTATTCGCAGGAACATTTTGAAATAGGCATCAGAGAAACTTCATTGATTTTTACCAGCCACACAATGGGATCGTTTTCTTTAAGATTCATATCAGTGGCGGATTTGGTCGAAATGATCGATTCGATGATTTTGTCTTTGTAACTGAGAACGACTTCGCTCAATATCGTTCCCTTGTCAACCCGCTTGATAACAGCGTTAAAGCGGTTTTGAAAGCTCAGTTGGCCAGTAAGGCCTTTGGCGATCCCAACTTCGGTTTCCTTGAAAATAATATTCACTATATCACAGCGGGCATAACTGATGCGCCCTTTCTTCCCTTCTAAGATAATTGAGCTAAACACATCACCCTCCACATCGATATTTACCAAGGAAATCATATCCGAAGACTGGATGTCACTAATTGTGCCTTTTAGAATATTCATGAATGTTCTCGATTTCTATGGCAAAGTGTAGCCGTGCTTGTAAAAAATATCCTGTGCTTTTTTTGAGAATAAGAAATCATAAAATTCTTGAGCGCAAGACTGATTATGAATTTTCGCATGTTTGAGAATCACAACGGCCTGGGCAAGCGGTTCGTAGGCGTCTTTTTCTATTTCTATCCACGTGCCTTGATTTTTTGTGTTTGGAGACATGACAACAGATTTGGCCGTGAATCCAATGTCGCCAGCGCGCGATGTAATAAATTGATTGGTTTGGGCGATGCTTTCACCATATACCAGCTTCGGGCTGACTGGCGCGTAAAGCTGGTAGTGCTTAAGGGCGCTAATGGCTTGCCGGCCATAGGGCGATGTCTTGGGCATTGGAACGGCAATTTTTTGGATGGAGGGCGCGGTCAGAATTTGCATTCCCTGGGAAAGATCCAGATTTTCCAGGGTCCAGAGTATAAGCGTCCCATATCCATAAATCCGGGGTGCGTTATACGTGAGGCCCTTTTTATAAAGCGTTTGGGGATAGTCGGTGTCGGCGGATAAAAAAACATCAAATGGCGCGCCATTTTCAATTTGCGCCGTCAGTTTACCGGAAGAGCCGATAATTCCTTTGATTTGGATTCCGGTATCGGATTCGAAAACAGATTTTAATTCCGCAAACGCAGACTGCACGTTGGCTGCCACTGCAACCGTTAATTTCGCGGCAAAAGACGCAGCCGGCAGAGTAAGAATGATAACTAATGCCAATATGCTTCGGCTCATTTTTATTTCCGCCTTTTTCGTCAGATCAAAAATACCAGTTTATTCTGAAATGTTATAATTTCATAATCAGCGGATTAAAGGCCTTCACCGCCACTAAGACCCGATCGCCAATATGAAAATGCTTTGCCTCTTCTTGGGTCGCTACGACTTTGGTGAGATTTTCGCCGATTTGCACGGTTACGATATAGAGGAAATCCTCTTGATCCAATTGAACAATGGTACCGATAAATTTGAATTTCCCGCTCACGGAATTTTTGGCAAAGACTTCACTCGGTATTCCCGAACGGATGATTTTTCCATCTTGAAGAAAAAAGACTTTATGCGCCAGTTTAAAAATTTCACTGAGGTCGTGAGTGACAAAAACCGTTGGGATCCTAAAACGTTTATGCATGCCCAGAATTTCATCTTGCAGTTTTAAGCGCAAGGATAAATCCAGGGCGGATAACGGTTCATCCAAAAGAAAAATTTTAGGCTTTCTTAGCAAGGCGCGGATGAGGGCCACGCGTTGTTTTTCTCCGCCCGAAAGGGTCGCTGGTTTAAAATTCTTAAGCGCCGTTAAATGCAGCAGCTCCAAAAGTTCATTGATGCGGTCCGTATCGCGTTTATCCGCGAGGGCATAACGTAAATTTTCCCATACCGTCATGTTGGGAAACAGGTTATATTCCTGAAAGACAAAACCAATGCGTCTTTGCCGCGTGGGTAGATTGATGCCTTTCTGGCTGTCAAACCATATTTCCTGATCAACTTGAATGAATCCGCGGTCAGGATCCATAAGACCGGCGATCATTTTGAGGATAGATGTTTTTCCTGCCCCTGACGGCCCCGCCAGGGATATTAACTCTGTATCCGACAATTCAAAATCAACCCGCAGGGTGATTTTCCCTTGGCTGGTGGCGAGATTTTTCTCTAGATTCACCTTAATCATAAATCATCCCAAAGCCTTGCGCCCTTTTTTATCAGCCAGATTCAGAGAAAATAAAATAATAAAGGAAATGAAAAAGAGAATGGCCGAATACGTATGAGCCGCTGTATAATTTAACGCTTCCACCTCATCGAAAATGGCAATCGAAGCGACTCGTGTTACCTCCGGGATATTCCCGCCGATCATTAAAACTACCCCAAATTCACCGATCGTGTGGGCAAAGGCCATAACAATCCCTGATAAAAGTGCCGGCCTAATATTGGGCAGGATGACCTTAAAGAAAGTTTCCGTCCTTGATTTGCCTAATGTATACGACGCTTCCATAAGTGATTGCGGAAATGACTGCAGGCTCGATTTAACAGGGTTAACCATAAAAGGCAGACTAAACACAACAGAGCCAATCACTAAACCTAGAAAACTAAAAACAACCCGAATATGTAAAACTGAATCGAAAAAATTCCCCAAAAATGATTTGGGGCTAAACACCAAAAGCAGATAAAATCCCAGTACCGTGGGTGGGAGAACCAGAGGCATGCTGACTAAGGGTTCGATAAAATATTTTAATTTTGTGCGGCTAAAGGCGAGCCAATACGCCAGAGGAACTCCAAGCAAAATCAGAAAAAGCGTTGTGACAGACGCCAATTTAAATGTTAATAAGAGAGGTTCAAAATCGAATTTCATAGATAAGAGGATGTTTTTCGGGTAGCGGAAAGAATGCTATAAAAAAGGACTCCCTTTTTTGGTTCGTCCGGCAGCACTTCACGATTCATGCCATCATTTATAACTTAAAATTCGTTCCAAACGATTTTGGTTTAGGGTTTTGAACCTGCGAAAACACCATGTGGACGCTTGTTAAAAATTTCAGGTAGGCATCAATCGAGGGGTTCGCATCGAGAATTGCAGTTTTGCGAAAAGCGGCTTTCCGTTTGGGGCATCGGGCATCTTTGAGTATTTCGTATTTTTCTTTTGTGCTAAGCATTTCTGGTTCTCTCCAATAGATCGTCCAGCTCTTTTTCGCGGCCAAAAAGTGAAAAATATTCTTTTAAAAGTTTGATGTCCAACCGGTCTTTGTTTAATGTGATGAGTTTCTCAATATCTGCCAAATCCCGGGTGTGACGGCTTGGATCATTGGAACTCGCCTGGATTTTAAGGCCGATGATATCTTCGGGAATAAGGACTTTTATCTTAAATGTGTTGTTGAGTATGGCACATTCTTGCGCCCGTTTCAACATATTCTTCGTATATTGACGATGGGCATGCAAAAAGTCGATTTGGCCTAGTTCTTTAAGAATCCCTTTAAAGTTCGATACCTCTCTGCTTTCATGGATCAGTTCATAGCCAAGACTTAAAAGCAGTTGCTTAATTTTGGGCATATCCTCTTTAAGGATTAAAATATCAATATCTTGCGTGGCGCGGGTGTACCCTGCCGCGTGCAGAGCAAAGCCCCCCATCAGGGCATAGCGAATTTCATGCTTTCTAAAATTTTCTAACAAAAATGGAAATATTTTTTCAAAGTTCATTTATTTTATTCCTTAAGAACCCGTGGAATCTGATGATGAGTTAGGGTTCCCCACCGTCAGTACCGCTCCGGTCGTAATGAAAAAAATTTGGCTTCCGGCATTGGAATTGACCGGCGTTGCCGTAATTTCATAACTTTGGACTGAAATTTGATGGGCAAAGGTATAGCCATTATAAATTCCGGAAAAATAATCAACGGTGATGTAAGACGGATTTGCGGTAAAGAGCAGATTAGGATCAGTGGGATAAATACCATTATCATTGGCATAATTTTCCAGGGAAGTTGCAATGGCTTTTAGGGTGGCCTGCGCCGAACTCTCGTTAGCCAAAAGGCGTACCCGCACGACATGAGGCACTAAAATGGTCATTAAGAGCGAGATGACCATAATAACAATAAGCATTTCAACTAATGTAAAGCCTTGCCCTTTTTTCATGGGAAGAGTATGCGCGGGAGATTATTTATCATTAAGGGCGGCATAAATGCCATTGAGATCAAAACCAACGATAATTTGGCCGCCGACTTTGGTCACTGGGACTTCCTTCACTCCGAGGGCGCGGTATTTATGACGTCCTAGATCGCTTTCAACATCATATTTCGCGTAGATAATTTTTCGCTGCCGCAGAACACTTTCCAACAAAAAACATTGCGAGCAGTCTGCTTTCACGTAGAGTTCCACGTTTTTTGTTTGATTTTCTGTGGTAGGAACGGCTGGAGTAAGAAACGGCGATCCCGTCTTGCTGCTGACGGTGCTTTCTAAAGGAGCCTTAGGTGCTGGTTTCTCTTCAGCAGGGGCAGCTTTTGTGTCTTGCTTTTGAGCTTTTTCTATCTGATCCTTGACCTGGTAATAATATTTTTCCGGGACATTTGTATAATCCGTATCGGCATAATGCATTTTTCCAAATTCATCGATGTACTTTACCATCACGGCCTGGGCTGGATGAATCATCGCTAAAATAATTGCGGCGATAAACCCAGATTTTGCAAAGCAAAATCTGCCCGAAGGGCCGCCCAGAAAAATCTCGAAGAGATTTTTCTGTTTCGGCGGGGTAATCCCGGATTTTTGCCCGCACAATTTTGTGCGCAATTTGTGTGTGCGTGCAAAATCCGGGATAAATATTTGTTTTGTCATTTTCATTGTCATTTTTCTTAAATTTTCCAATTTACTTATAACATATCTTCACTCCTTTGTCTATTCTGCTCCGCAAAACTAATAGAATCATTAGTTTTGCTTCGCAGGAATATTCTCGTGCAGAGTAATTCCTTCGAAGCCCGCTAAGATTCGTGGCGGGCGAAGGAGAATAAATAACATTACGATTTTCGTCACAAATCCAAGCTGGCCGCGCCTAAAATGACCATGTCGGAGGGATTTTGCACAAAACCGATGAGGGATGCATTCTTCACTTTGACATTTTGGGGAATTACGACGGTCATCGTCCCGTGAAATTTTTTCAATTTGATCGTTGTAAAACTGCGCACGACATTATCATGGGACAAACGCAGGCCGGCATTTTCCCCTTTAAGAACGTCGTCGCTGAGGCCGCGTTCCACAACCGCGATATTGAGACTATGATTATGCATAGCGCCGGTAACGTGATAATTGATTGCCAGCGAATTGGCCGCTGAAAGATTTGAAATAATTTCCAGTTCAATTTCGATCGTGGCTGGCTGGCTGAGGGCTTGGTTTAAGCTCTGGCGGGCCAAATCAAAGTTATATCCGGCAAATGCCTGGGTACCGTTCACGATAATTTGCGGCGTATAGATATTCCTGGCTTTATTGATTTTTGCGTAAAGCCGCTGGCGCTCGCTGAACGCGCTGCTGCTAAAAGGGTCCACCCAGCCCGAATCATTCCAATAATCCACATGGAAGCTGAGCGGAAAAATGCGCGCTTGTGAATTGCGTGCCTCAGCCGTTAGTGTGCGCAGTAAGGCATCGGCCGGCGGGCAGCTTGAGCACCCTTCCGAAGTAAAAAGTTCGACAACCGCAAAGGGCTCTGCCCCGGTGGCCCAGGATACTCTATTTCCCGGACTCGCAGCTAAAAAAATAAAAAATATGATGAGGGATGGAAAATTGCGCATAAATTATTCGCTGAGCATTCCCAATATGATTTCTCCTGCAATGCCGCGCAGTTTTACCTTACGAACTTGATTCTTTAAAATATCATCCGATTGAACTTTAATCCGGGCATAATTGTCCGTCAGGCCTACCCAATATCCACACTTTTGATTTTCAAAAAGGACTTCTTGAGTTGTTCCTAATAGTGTTTCAAAAAACAACCGCCGTTTGCGCTGGCTAAGCTCGCGTAAAATTTGGCTGCGCCGCTCGATAATCTCGCGCGCAATAGTATCGGTCAAAAAGCGGCTTTTGGCTAAAGACCGCCTCGAATAGCTAAAGATATGAAAATAATCAATGGGCAGATTTCGCAGCAATTCGTATGTCGCGGCAAAATGTTCCTCTTTCTCTCCTGGAAATCCCACGATGACGTCTGTACCAATACAAATTCCCGGTACGGCACGTTTAGCGTATTCGATAAAATTTGTAAAATCATTAACGGTGTATTTGCGGGCCATACGCTGCAAAATAGTATCGTGCCCGCTTTGCAGTGGGATATGCAAATAACGGCAGAGTTTAGAAGGCTGCCCCATGCGCTCAATAAGTTGTTTAGGGATTGTGGTTGGTTCAATGGACGAAATACGGATGCGGGTAATTTTTTCAATTTTTTCTAGCTTGCCGATGACATCCATGAAGCTCTGTTGCGCGTTCGTGTACGTTCCCACATTGATCCCGGTTAAAATAATTTCACGGTGGCCCGCCTCGGCTAAAATGTGCGCTTCATTCAATATGTCTTGAAACTCACGGCTGCGGGAACGGCCGCGCGCATAAGGAATTTCGCAAAATGAACAAAAAAAGTCACAGCCATCTTGAATCTTGATATTCGCGCGGGTGTGATCCGTATCAATACCGGCCGCGGGAATGGTAAAGGGCTCCCGCGTGATGGCCGGCGCAATCACTTTGGGCTTAGAACGCGAATCCAATTCCTGTAAAATTTTTGGCAAATCAAATTTTTTGGCATTCCCCACCACCCAATAAACATTGGGAAGTTCAGTGAGCCTCTCTTTTTGGATTTGGGCTTGGCAGCCAATAAGCGCGATCCTAGCCTGCGGATTGAGGCGGTTGATTTTGGAAACAAGCCTGCGGGTATCCGAGTCGCCATTTTCCGTCACGGTGCAGGTATTCACCACAACCACGTCTGCCGGTTCGGAAAAATCAACAATCTCATAATTTTCCTTTTGAAAAATATTTTTAATAACCGCGGTCTCAGCTTGGTTCAAGCGGCAACCAAAGGTATAAAACGAAATTTTCCTTTTGGAATCCTGTGTAATCATTTTATGGCTGAATAAAATATCGGCGTGTTCCTTATCAAGCGATTAACTGCTTTTCAACCCAATTTAAAGCGAGATGCAATCCCGCGCAACTGAATTTTACCCGCAAATTAAAAAGCTCATTGGGCGATTGGCCGCATCTATAAAATTCCTGGATGAGCTTCGCATTCTCCTCCAAAGAGGGGTTTTCAATTTTTTCTTCCATTAAAACTTTGGACGATAAATAATTTTCCGGTTCCAGGGTTAATTCCTCACGGATATGGCTTCCATCCTTTCGGCAGGCTGAACAAAGGATTTTTACCGGCCGCATAAGCGCAAACGCCAGCGTTCCTTCAATCCCGTTGCGGATCACGATGCTGCCCGCGAAGCCAGCTTGTTCGGCCAAGGTTGTCATCTTTACGCTATAAGGCGGGTGAAAGGCCGAGGTAATAATAATTTTGGCCTGAGCAGGATTTAAAAATTTTTCTAAAGTTGCAAAGCATGGCCGCTTGACGGTTTTGCGGCGCAATTCGACCCAATGATCCAATGGCGTACAGAAATCTTGCTGTTTAAAATACCAGCCGTAAAGCGGTTTGTCATTTTCTAGTGCCCCTGCAACTATCTTCTTATCAAGATGAGGGGCACTGGTACCGTTTACCACTGATAAATTTCTCCCAATATTATTTAGTTGCAACGGTACTAGATCATGATTACCTTCAGATGAGGGAATTTGGAGGGCATGCATCAAATCAAGTAAATTATTCCCCATCTTAGGCCCGCTATTTCGTCCGACCAAACTAACAGCGCGATAGCCACACCTTTGGACATAGTGCGCCAAAAGCGGTGTTATGAGATACGAATGATCAACGCCATCGAACGGTTCAGCAAGCTGGACAATGGGATTACCGGCCGGGATGGGCTGACGGAAAGGCTCGGCAATGGTTTCTTGTAAGCTTTTTAAGATACCTGCGTACTCTGCATCAGTTTCATAGCGAACGCGCAGAATACTGACGGCCAAACCGCGTGCCGCATCAGCTGGCTCTTTCGAAAGTAAGAATTTCCCAAGCCGATACGCGGCGTCAAAATCCAGTGTTTCATTTTGCAGCAAACGCACACAGATATTTTGAATGTCTAACGGTGCTTCCGGCGCCAGACAGGCAATAAATTTTGAATAATTTTTAAATGCCCCAGGGACAAAGGCTTGCTCGAGGGCCATTTCTGCGGGCACAACACCTTTATTGAATAATCCGCCGAAAAAAGCGCCGGCCGCTACCGGGCTGACGGTGCCGGCCTTTAAATCAGCGGCGATTTCCTGCGCCAATTCCGGCGTTAAATTTTTGCTGCCTCTTTTACCGACCCCGACCGTTTTAATTCCGCGGACAATGGCCGGCTCATGAGAATTTAATAAGAGTGTCATAAAACTTTCCTATTCTTAACTGGGAATTAATAGTATACTTTTTAAGGTTAAAAATTGCAACCCGTTTGAATTTTTGGGTTAGGACTTACGCGTTTGTCATTCCCGAATGCCTTTGTCGGGAATCCATTAGTCTTCTCTTCGACGAGAGGCATGGATTCCCGCCTTCGCGGGAATGACAGATTCTATATTCAAACGCGAAAGTCCTATGGGTAAAAGAAAACCATATGTTAGGAATTTTAATTCTCATTGCGGTTTATGTTTGGTTTCTTCTGGGAGACCGTTTCAGCGCTTTAGTGAAAATTATTTTTTGCGCCGCGATTGTCTACAGCTATGTGTATTACCTGCAAACACAAGGGGCAGACCGCGATCAAATTATTGAAATATTATTAACCTTTCCACGTTAGAAATTGTTACGGAAGCTAAGGCCACGGGCTTGCCCGTGGATTTAGCTGCAGTACTTGCCCGTGGTTTCATGCCACGGGCAAGTGGCGACCCGAAGGGTCGTCCCTTGACGAAATTTTTCCTATGCAAATCGGTTCAATTCATATCGAGAAACCCATTGCCCTCGCCCCAATGGAAGATGTCACAGACATTCCATTCCGTTTGATTTGCAAAAAAATGGGCGCGGATATTGTTTATACCGAATTTACCAGTAGCGAGGCATTGATCCGGGATGCCAAAAAGGCGCTTCGAAAAATTGCGGTGACCGATGCTGAAAGGCCGGTCGCGATCCAGATTTTCGGGGGGCTTGACACATCAATGGAAAAAGCCGCCAAAGTTGCGGAAAGTTTTAAGCCGGATTTTATCGATATCAATTGCGGCTGCTGGGTCAAAGATGTTGCCATGCGCGGTGAAGGCGCCGGTCTTTTGCGCGACCTTCCCCGTTTCGAGGCGATTGTCCGTTCAACTGTTCAGGCTACTGGGCTTCCGGTTACCGTCAAAACTCGCTTAGGATGGGATGAAAACAGTATCGTGATTCTGGATGTGGCAAAAATGATTGAACAAGCCGGTGCCCAGGCCTTGACCATTCATTGCCGGACACGTGATCAGGGACACAATGGTTCTGCGGACTGGCACTGGTTAGAAAAAATTAAAAAAGCTACTTCGCTTCCCATTATTGGAAATGGCGATGTGGTAACAGCGGAAGATGTCAAGCGGATGTTTGAAACCGGTTGTGACGGTGTCATGATCGGCCGGGCAGCAATCGGTAACCCGTGGATTTTTAAGCAGGCGAAACATTATTTGCAGACCGGCGAACTCCTTCCTGCCCCTTCGGTGCAAGAACGGGTTGAAATCTGCATCGAACATCTGAAACTCGCTTTTGAGTACAAAGGTGTGCGCGGTGGAATTATTCCGTTTCGCAAGCATTATGCCGGGTATTTACGCGGTCTTCCCCATGCGGCCCAACTGCGGGCGGATATCATGCGGCTGGAAGAATTGAATTTAATTATCAACCGCCTGCAGCAATTTATCGATGAACATTCTTCCCTCGCTGTCAATTCCGTACGATAATCCGCTTAGACAATAATTTCTTGTTGCATTTAATTTTTGGATTGTTAGAATACACCAAGTTAGTATTCATTTTTCATTTATGATCACATGAAAAAATACGACGTTATTGTTATCGGTTCCGGCGGTGGGGCGAAGATCACTGCGCCTGCCGCGCGGTTAGGCCTTAAAGTCGCAGTGATCGAAAAAGATAAACTCGGCGGCACTTGTCTTAACCGCGGCTGTATTCCTTCCAAGATGCTGATTCACCCGGCGGATGTGGCAGTGCAAATCCGCGAAGCGCATCGGTTTGATATTCGAAATGACGCGAATTTTACAGTTAATTTTGCCAATCTGGTTAATCGCATTTCGAATACCGTTGATGCCGACTCTGATAAAATTGTTGCTGGTTATTCCAAAAATCAAAATATCACCTATTATCCTGGGGAGGCACGATTCGTTGCGGATAAAATCGTGCAGGTCAATGGCGAACAGTTAACCGCTGAGAAAATTTTTATTGCGGTGGGTTCCCGCCCTTATATCCCGGACATCCCCGGTTTAGCGGGAACACCCTTCCTGACAAGCACCGAAGCCCTGCGCAACACTCAACTACCGCGCAAAATGATCGTTATTGGCGGCGGTTACATCGCGGTTGAATTAGGCCACGCTTATGGCGCGTTAGGAACCGAAGTTCATTTTTTGGTGCGGCGGAGTTTATTGCGCAAAGAAGATTCGCAGATTGTGGAAGAATTTACCAAAGTTTTTTCGCAATATCATTCTCTGCATCTCGGTGTGATTCCCAAAAAGATCGCATATCACAATGGGCAATTTACCGTCATGTACCAGAATGCCAGTGAAGATGAACGCCGCATGATGGCGGAAGCGCTGCTGGTGGCGAGCGGTATTGTGCCCAATACGGATACGTTGAATTTAAAGGACACGCGGATAGCGTTAACTGAAGAAGGATTTATTAAAGTCGATGAATATTTACAAACTACGGTGTCCGGAATTTATGCCATGGGCGATTGCACCGGCAAATATTTTTATCGGCATACGGTTAATTTTGAGGGTGAATACCTTTTTCGTACTGTTTTTGAGCAAAGGGATGCTGCGCCGATCCAGTACCCCCCCATTCCGCACGCCATTTTTACTCATCCTCAAGTTGCCAGTGTGGGGAAAACTGAGGACGAATTGAAAGCGGAGGGTGTGGATTACGTGGTTGGGCTAAATCCATATAAAAACAGTGCCATGGGTATGGCCTTGCTTTCCGATCACGGTTTTTGTAAAATCTTGATCGATCGAAAAACACGCAGAATTTTAGGCGCGCATATTGTTGGTGAAGAGGCCGCGGATATGATCCATATGCTTATTGCGTTTATGTGCAAAGCTGGTACACTAGAGGATCTTTTGAACATGGTTTATATTCATCCGGCCTTGCCGGAGATTGTCCGCAATGCCGCACGGAAGGCCAAAGAAGCCCTCGCTAAAACAGGATAAACATGCGCAATTCGGAAGTCGCCATTTCCATCAAGAATGTAACAAAATTTTATGGCAAATTTCAGGCCTTGGATAATGTGTGTTTTGAGGTCAAACGGGGAGACTTTTTTGCCTTTCTGGGCCCCAATGGCGCCGGTAAAACAACCACAATCAATGTGATCACCGGCCTTTCCAACTATCAGGCAGGTGATGTCAAGGTCTTTGGGTTTGATACAACGCGCGAATATACCAAGACCCGCAGCCTGGTGGGTTTGTGCGCCCAAGAATTTAATTTTGACCCCTTTCTTACTATCCATCAATTATTGGTTTATCAGGCCGGATATTTTGGCGTGACGCCTTGGGTAGCCTCGCGGCACGCGGATGAACTTTTGGATCGGTTTCAATTGACCGAAAAGCGCGACTGCAAACACCGTGCCCTTTCCGGTGGAATGAAAAAGCGCCTGCTTTTATGCCGGGCGCTTATTCATGACCCAGAGATCCTCATTTTGGATGAGCCGACAGCCGGGTGTGACCTGGAATTAAAATTTTTGATTTGGGATTATTTAGCCCAGTTAAATAAAGAAGGAAAGACAATTTTTTTGACGACTCATTATATGGAGGAAGCCGAAAAACTTTGTAAAACCATCGGCATCATAAACCGCGGCCGTATTGTGCGCATTGGTGAGAAAAAAGAAGTTCTCCAAGATAAATCGCTCGAAGATGTTTTTATTGAAGTCACGGGACAAGAATAAGATTTCAGTTGTCAGCTTTCGGTCATCAGTTAAAAATTCTGGCTGAAAGTGATAGCTGATAACCCATCACTATGATCAACAACCCCATCGGAACATTATCCTTATCAAAGCGAGAAATCTTGCGGTTCATTTCGGTCGCGAATCAAACAATTTTTCCGCCGCTCGTCTCCTCGGTTTTATTTATGTATATTTTCGGCGTCGCTATCGGCAGCCGGGTGGATTTAAGCAGTACTGGGTTATCTTACCTGCAGTTTATCCTGCCGGGACTGATGACAATCCATTTGATTTCGAGCTCGTATGAAAATACCAGTTCCTCGCTTTTTATTGCCCGCTGGCATAATCATATTCAAGAGGTCTTGCTTTCCCCGCTTTCCTATTTTGAAATGGTGCTGGGACTTCTCGCTGGTGGAGTAGCCCGGGGATTTGTCGTGGCTCTTGGTGTCCTTATCACTTCTTGTTTTTTTACCCCGCTGCAGATTTACCATCCGTTTTTATTATTATATTTTGTCATTATGATCGCTGTCATTTTTTCGTGCGCGGGGATGATGGGGGCGCTGTGGGCGGAAGATTTTGGAATGCTTTCGATGTGGAATATTTATGTGATTATGCCGCTTGTATTTTTGGGCGGGGTTTTTTATCCGGTGGATCTCTTGCCCACGCCGCTGAAACTGGCTACTGCGCTTAATCCTATGTATTATTTTGTGAATGGCCTGCGTTACAGTGTTACGGGAGTTTCCGATGTTTCAATTTACGCGAGCGTCGTCTTTTCTTTTATCATTGCGATCTGTTTCTTTTTCGCCACAGTTTATTTATTTAAAATCGGTTATAAACTTCGGACTTGATTATTGATGATGGAAAGTCAATTTATTTTTTTTAGCCAAATACCGTTTGGAGTTTTGGGAACGGCGCGGGTATTCGAATATGGTTGAGTCCTGGCAGGAAGACCGCTATGACCAGCCTTAAAATTTTTTAGCGTTTAGCAAATTCATCCGGGGTGAACGCCTGAATCGCTAAGGCGTGAATATCTTTTTTAAAAAATGGTTTCAATAATTTATAAATCATGCGGTGGCGTTCCAACATTTTTTGTCCAGCGAACTTTTGCGAAACAATAATCATTGAAAAATGTCCGCCTCCGGATTGCAAGGCTTCCCTATGGCGGGCGTGGCTGGCAGAATCATCTTCAATGAGAAAATAAATAGGTAAAAAATTTTTCGTCAGCATTTTAGCAATTTTATTTTTTGTTATCATGAGGTTTTTATGGGCCTTTGTACAACTAAAGAAAAAAATTTGAATTTATCATTGAGGAGACAAAGGCCAATATTGACTACCTCAATTCTTTTGGTTCTACAAAGGTCAATAGTGTATCATTTTATTAAACTTTAGACAATGCTATGAAAACCATGAAATCTTACAATTTTGATTTTTGTTGTTTGGAGCGGATTAAAGATAAGCAGGAAAAAATTCACTCCTGGCTGCAATCCTATGAAGGTTCCAAGGAGCTTCCTCTCTATTCTTCGGTGGATATACGGGATGCCGGATTTAAAATCGCGGTCGTGGATACGAATATTTTTCCGGCGGGCTTTAATAATCTCTGCGAACACGGGTTGACCGATGCGGTGGGCCTGATGAAGCGCGCCATCCTGAAGCGTGTTGTGAATTGTGACCGTATTTTGATCATAGCCGAAGAACATACCCGTAACATGTGGTATTTGGAACATATCCGGATTTTGCAGCAGATCATCGAGCAGGCTGGATTTAAAGCCAAGATTGCCACTTTTCTAGCTGTGCAGCCAGCGTTTTGTGAGAGCGCTAAAGCGGTAGAATTGGAAACCGCAACGGGTCAGATTGTTAAGATTCATTGCTTTAAGCGCATTCTGGCTGACTTGGAGGCGGATCGCGAAGATATTGATTTGATCATCATGAATAATGATTTGACCAACGGGATACCGGAATCATTAAAAAATTCTAAAATTCCTATTTATCCTTCGATTCAAGCCGGCTGGCATTCTCGGATCAAATCACAGCACTTTCAACACACCGAAGATTTAATAAAAGAATTTTCACGCATTGTGGCGCTTGATCCATGGCTGTTTTCCTGCCGCTATTCGGCGGTTGACAACGTTAATATCAATACAGAATCCGATCGCGCCAAATTGATGGATGCCGCGTCCGATGTGATTAAGCAGGTGGCTGAAAAATATCAAGAGCACCATATTACTGAAAAACCATTTGTTTTTTTGAAAGCGGAATCCGGGACTTACGGGATGGGCGTTATCCCGGTTGAAGACCCGAAAGATATTCTCGAACTTAACCGGCGTAATCGCAATGACCTTTCCAAAGGAAAAAGTTCGCAGATTATTTCGCGATTTTTAATTCAGGAAGGCGTGCCCACGATTTATCATGTCGATGAGCAAGTGAGTGAAGTTGTCATTTATCAAATCGAAAATAATGTGGTGGGTGGATTCTATCGTTTTAATCCGCAAAAATCCGGCCGTGAGAATTTAAATTCACCGGGTATGGGGTTTAAAAAAATGTGCCCGCATTTAAAAAAATACGGCGATTGCGGCCTCCGGCATGACATGAACATTTTTGACGTTTACCGTATTTTGGCGAGAATCGCCGGTATTGCCGCGCATCGTGAAATCATTCAGCTCGAAGCGCAAAGTAAAAACGAGGATCATGGATGAATTTTATTTTTTTAATGGATCCGCTTGACACCGTTGTCATGGATAAGGACACGACCTTTATTTTGATGCTCGGGGCCCACCGCAAAGGGCATAAGATTTTTTATTTGCCGGATGGCGGAATGACTTTACGTGATGGGCAATTGTTTTTTGATACTATTTCGGTTGTTCCGCAGCAAAATAAAGAGCGGCCGTTCATTCAGGGAGAAGAAATTATTCTGCAGGAAGATGAAATCAATGCCATTTTCATCCGCAACGATCCCCCCTTTGATCAACAATATTTGATGAACACGTGGTTACTTGATAAGCTAATGCGCCGTATTCCGGTTATCAATAGCCCTAATGGGATTCGAACAGTGAATGAAAAAATTTGGGTCACTCAATTTACCTCGATCATTCCTTCTACGATGATCAGCCGGCAAAAAGATGATCTGTGGGATTTTATAAAGTCACATCATCATGTGGTCGCCAAACCAACGGATGGATTTGGCGGACAATCGGTTTTTCAAATCCAACACAATGATACCAATACGCAGGTGATTTTAGAGACTTTGACGGCATACTGGAGTCGGGAAATTATTTTACAAAAATATATTCCACAAGCGCAGCATGGAGATAAACGGATTTTATTGCTGGATGGCGAGCCGCTGGGAGCTGTTTTGCGTGTGCATTCTTCGCATGACCATCGCAATAATCTTTTTGCCGGTGGTAAATCCCATCCGGCCGAAATCACAAACCGTGACCGGGAGATTATTGACGAAATCAAGCCGCAGCTGCAGCGACTTGGCTTATATTTTGTGGGGATTGATATTATCGGTGATTATCTGATAGAAGTGAACGTGACGTCCCCTACCTGCTTGCAAGAAATGAATTATTTGTATCATAAACAGCTGGATGATGATGTCATCGAATTTGTCGAACGGCTGATTGAAGGATAATCGAAGGGAATTTTATGGCGTCATTAACACTGTATTATAAGGATACTTGTCCGTATTGCCAAAAAGTTTTACGATTTATGCAGCAGAATAATATTTCACTGCCGCTTAAAAGCACGCAGAGCGATCCGAATAACCGTCAGGAGCTTCTTAAAATCGGTGGAAAAACTCAAGTGCCCTGCCTGGTTATTGATGGAACGGCTCTGTACGAATCCGATGATATTATTCAATGGCTAAAAATAAATTGGAAAACATTATGACGCTCACAGATATTAAAAAGGTCATTGAGTCTTCGGTGCCAAATTCACAGGCCTTTATTCTGGATCCCATGAACGATGGACAGCATTTACAGGCGTTTGTGGTGAGCCCGGCCTTTGAGGGAATGTCGCTCATCAAACAGCACCAAATGGTGATGAAGTCTTTAAAAGAGGCACTCGCCGGCGCAGTGCATGCGTTAGGATTAAAAACGTTTACACCGGAGAAATGGGGGAAAGTTAAAGCCGAATATGGATTTTGATTATTGAGCTTTGTACAACCATTAGCAATCATTTTAAGAAAACAAAGCGACTTGCCTATCGAGTCCGGCGTGAGACGGACGAGAGAGGCAAGAATATTGACTACCTTAATGCTATTGGTTAAGAAAAAGTCAATAAAGGAGGAATAAATTATGTTAACCGAAGAAATTAAACAAAAAATTGAAAAAGACATCAAAGGCAACAAAGTCATGCTTTACATGAAAGGCACGCCCGAGGCACCCATGTGCGGTTTTTCCGCTCAGGTGGTTAACATTTTAAATTCATACAAGATTCCGTTTAAATCATTTAATATTTTGGAAGATGAGGAAGTCCGCCAAGGAATCAAGGAGTATGCTGAGTGGCCGACGATCCCGCAGCTTTATGTGAATGGGGAATTTATCGGCGGGTGTGATATTACAATGGAACTGCATCAGAGTGGAGAGTTGGAGAAGATTTTAGGGGCATAGTGTCACGAAACTTATAATCCTTCTTTAACGCAATTTTATGTACTGCGCCAGTTCTTTCATCATCTTATACGGATAAATGCCTGAGGAGTGGGCATCGTTCCAGCTGATACCGAGCGCATAATTTCCCAGAGGAAAGATTTCTTTGGGGGCTATGTCGGTCGGAATATCCTTTTCTTTAAGGATTTGTTCGCCGCTTAATTCATTCACGCACAGCGCACAGCGGCAGTTTAAACGCAGGTCACGGTTGTTCACGGAAATTTCGGTTTCGTCTTTCCACTTTAAATTCACCTGTTTGGCATCAAATTTAATCATAGGAATATCCTGCTGCAGTAATTTGCTTTTCCCCAGAGCCATCACGACCTTATCGACCGCGTGCATCATGAATTCGTTAGCGATGGGTGTTTCAATTTTGCTCATAAAACTCGGTAGCAGCGGAATCTCGGCCAAAGTTTCAATCCCGAATCTTTCCTGCAGATCAGTTTTTTCGTTGCCGCCGAAAATATAATGCTTTTTAGAGCACTTATCGCAGATAAAATACGACATATTTTCGATAATACCTAAGATGGGGACAGCGACCTTTTCAAACATCAAAATTCCCCGGGACACATCGACCAACGACAATGTTTGGCGGGTGGTCACAATCACGGCGCCGTTCAAACGGGCTGTTTGCGTAATCGTTAACTGTACATCGCCGGTCCCTGGCGGCATATCGATAAATAAATAATCCAGTTCCCCCCACGCTGTTTGATGTAAAATTTGCTGGACATAGCGCGAGACAATGGGCCCGCGCATAACCGCCGGCGCATCGCCCAGCAAAAATCCAAAGGACATAATTTTCAAATTATTTTTTTCGATGGGAATAAATTGTTTATCCTTATTCACGTAAATTTCGGCCTTGGATAAATTGAAAATGGTCGGCACGGACGGCCCATGGATATCCACGTCCACCAGCCCGACTTTAAATCTCCGGTGAGCAAGTTCTTGAGCCAGATGCGCGGCAAGCGTCGACTTCCCCACCCCGCCTTTGCAGGAAGACACCGCGATAATGGAGCGGACATTGCTTAATGTACTGGGAGTGTCTTGAGCAGCAGCCGGCCGCTGAAACGGCTGGGTGGTCATGTTAACTTGAACTTCTTTAACACCGTGAAGGGCTCTCACTGCCTCTTCGGCCTGGCGTTGGAACTCTGATTTGACTGGGCAGGCTGGGGTGGTGAGCGCGATATCAAAGGTGACATTGCCACCAGCGATTTTTATATTTTTCACAAATCCTAACGTGACGATATCTTTATTGAAATCCGGATCAATAATCTGGCGCAAGGCATCAAGAATATTTTTTTCACTAATCATTTAAACACTCACTTCCTGCAGATATTTTTCAGAAAGGATTTTAGCTAAAATTATTTTTTTATTGTGTATTTCTTTAGCGAGGCAATACTCGACGCTTATGGGATTAAGATTTTCTTTGTGCTTAGAATATTTTTGAATTAATCCGGCGCACAACGCTAAAATTTCCTCGGATGGGTTATATCCTTTCAAAATCAGTGTGGGACCGATTTTATCCGGAATTTCCATGATGGTATCATCAGGATGGGCATAGGCCTTGAGAGCCTGGTTTTCTTCTGCATCGCGGCCGAGGATGACTTTAAAATTTTCGTTTAAGCGAAAATGCCTTCCCCATTTGAGCGCGATCGTTTCACGAAAATTGCGATACCCATGTTTAAAAGTGTCTTTCATCCGCCGGGCAAAATTTTTATCGGTGAGCAAACACCCCCCTGCGGGATTCGGGTAATCACGGATGTCAAAGGATTCCGCGAGTTTGATTTGTTCCTGGCGGGAACGGCCGGAAATATTTAAAAGTTTCACGCGATCAATGAGCCCTTCCTGCTCGGGAATTGTCGACTCTAAAAGCTGGGCGCACAACGGCCGTAGCAGCCGTCCTTTCAAGCCGCTCCCCTCTTCCACCCATTTGAGGCTATGCTTCATTTGCGACATCTGCCGCTGGCCTAAAACTTCTCCGGTAAAAACAAAATCCGCGCTGATCGATTCCATATATTGCCGCGCCCGCGAAAACATATGAATCCGGCAATCAACACAAGGGTTGAGCGCTGAACCGTAGCCGTGCTTAGGTTTTTCAACAATTTTCAAATACCGCTCATCGAGCTGCAGCACAACTAGTGGAATACCTAAATTATCAGCGGCTGCTTGTGCCTTTCCTTTATCGCAGCATCCCCATGGCATGGCAAAATAAAGGCTGTGAACCTCGACGCCTAAATCTTTTATGATGCGCGCGGCGAGAGTACTGTCCAGCCCTCCGGAAATAAGACCAACCGCCTTAATTGTTTTTGACGATATTTGGGAATTTATTTGAATCATTTTGTCTCCATGAGCTGTTCAATCATATCGAATTTTTCACCGAAATTCAACTGGAAATAAATTTCAAAATATGTTATTATCATCCTCACAAATTTTACGGATAATTTTAAGAAAAATAAACCAAGCCATTTAATCCCTTTATGGGCCTTTGTACAACTAAAGAAAAAAATTTGGATTTATCATTGAGGAGACAAAGGCCAATATTGACTACCTCAATTCTTTTGGTTCTACAAAGGTCAATAAGTAATACAAAACTATGTCCGCAGAAGCAAAAAAAAACATGACCGGGGCCGAAGCCCTTATCCGCTGTCTGGAGAACTTTGGCGTGGAGTATATTTGGGGACTTTCAGGTGGAGCGGCCATCCCCATTTTTGATGCCTTAGTTGGGTCTAAAATCAAATTGATTTTGGTGCGTCATGAACAAGGTGCCACTCATATGGCCGACGGCTATGCCCGCGCAACCGGAAAACCCGGTGTGGTTTTGGTGACCAGCGGCCCGGGAGCAACCAATACCGTGACCGGGATTATGACCGCACATATGGATTCGGTGCCGATGATTGTCTTGACCGGCCAGACCATTTCTCCCATGCTGGGCAAAGATGCCTTTCAAGAGGCCGATATTTTCGATATCACCATGCCGGTCGTCAAACATAGTTATTTGGTCAAAAATACCAACGATATCCCGCGGGTTATCAAAGAAGCTTTCTACATTACGAATACCGGACGGCCTGGCCCGGTTTTAATTGATCTTCCTAAGGATGTCACATCTGCTCCATTTACGGGAAAAACACTAGATCCGAAAATGGATATTCCTGGATATAAAATTCCAGCCAAATCTAAAAAAGTAGATATCCTTAAAATGGCTAAAATGTTTAAGGGCTGCCAGCGTCCGGTTCTTCTGGTTGGTCATGGAGCCGTGATTGCCCGCGCCGGTGAGGCCATTAAAAAATTAGCCTACAAATTGAACGCGCCGGTTACGAATACACTCTTAGGCAAAGGCGAATTCCCGGAAACCGATCCACTTTCGTTGGGAATGTTAGGTATGCACGGAACTGCCTATGCCAATTTAGCTCTTACCCGTTGTGATTTAATTTTATCCATTGGCTCGCGCTGGGACGATCGGATCAACGGCAACCCATCGAAATTTTGTATCGGTGCTAAAAAATTGCACATTGATATTGATCCGGCGGAAATTGGAAAGATATTGCAGCCCGACGCCTATTGCATTGGCGATGCCCGTGAGATCGTGGAAGAATTAGTGAAATATGTTGAGCCTTTGGATACAAAGAATTGGATTGCTGAATTAAATGGTTATAAGAAACAATATCCGCTGAAATTCAATAACGAAAAAGGGTTGACCGCGCAATATGTCCTGCATGAATTACAAAACGTGACGCAAGGCCGCGCGATTATCGCGACAGATGTGGGACAGCATCAGATGTGGTCGGCCCAATTTAACCTTACCCTCAAAGGAGAAAAATGGCTTTCCTCCGGCGGTGCGGGAACCATGGGGTATGGCTTTCCTGCCGCCATCGGCGCGCAGTTTGGCCGGCCCAATGATTTGGTGGTGGCGGTTGTCGGCGATGGCGGATTTCAGATGACGCTGTATGAATTGGCCACGGTGTTTATTCATAAATTACCTCTCAAAGTGCTCATTATTGACAACAAATATTTAGGCATGGTGCGGCAATGGCAGGAACTTTTTTTTGAAAATCGCCTTTCCGGTGTGGATTTGGAAGGCAATCCGAATTTTGTGAAATTAGCCGAGGCGTATGGTATTAAGGGTGTGCACATTGATAAAGTGGAGCATGTGCGTGAACGCCTGGAGGAAGCAATGAATTTTGCCGGCCCTGTTGTGATTTGGGCTGAGGTAATTAAAGGAGACAATGTTTTCCCGATGATTCCAGCGGGAAAGTCGGCCTACGAAATGATTATTGAGCCGCCGAAAATAAAATTAGAAAAACCGACAGGCAGTACGTAAAATGACTTTACCATCAGAAAAGCAAAAAAAAGACATTCACATCGTTAGCTTTCTCGTTGCTAACAAACCGGGTGTTTTAGTGCGCATCGCACAGGTTTTTGCCCGGCGAGGATATAATATTGATTCGCTGGTGGTCTCCCCTTCGTTTAATCCGCAGTATTCCCGGATGACCATTACCGCGATCGGCGATCCGGTGACACTTGAACAAATCATTAAACAAAGCGCGAAATTGATTGATGTCTTGCATGTTGGTGAACACACCGGAATTGATGCGGTCGGACGCGAGTATGCTTTGTTGAAAATAAAAACCACACCTTCCACTAACGCTACAATCTTGAGACTCTGCAAAAAATTCCACACGCATCTCGTTGATCATACTGATCATGTTCTCATTATCAGCCAGGGTGGGACAACGGAGGAATTGGATCAGTTTGAGAATTTGGTAAGGAAGTACGACATTCTCGAAATGGTCCGTTCTGGCAAACTCATCATGGCGAGGGGTAAAAAAATCACGTAATGATAGTGTCGGAAAACCCTCCCGGTGTCATTGCGAGGAGCGTAGCGACGAAG
>CAYHTV010000001.1:0-74101 GCA_964359575.1 uncultured Planctomycetales bacterium | reverse complement strand
TGTAACATTAATTTCTGATGTTATAATTCCTTCTCCCCTTTGGGAGAAGGTCAGGATGAGGGGAAAATTGACGTTGATCTCTCTATCCCTCACCCTAGCCCTCTCCCTCTGGGAGAGGGAATATAAGATTAAAAATTTTTGTTACAGTGTACTAGCCTAACTTAGCCGCAATCTTCAGGACAATTGCACTTGTTTTCGAATTGATCACAGATACGATTCCCGCAAGGAATACAGGAAGGGATTGCATAGATAGAATTCTTAGCCGACATATTACAGCTGCCATCCAGAAGTTCCACCCCGCAACGTTTGATCAGTCCTGCGCAGCATTCCACCTCCTGGCCGTTGTAACCTATTGTGCCACACGCCGGTGGTTCGCCCTTGAACTTGTAATAGCAAATTTCAGTTCTCTCGCAGCTTTTAAGAATTTGGCAGCGGTCCAGCGGACAAAATTGATTCTTAATAAAAATACACGGCTTATCTTTGCACGCCATGAAACACGCGTCGTTATTTTCCGCTAAAGTAAAACATCCGTAATCGCAGATCTCAACCGGGCACTTTCCCATTTCGGTAAAAATTTGAGGGCAACTTAAGTTTTGGTAAGACGCTTCGCTGGCAAAAACCTGCGCCTGCACTGAAATACCGATAACAATGCCAAGCACTTGACACCAAAATTTTATGAAGGCTTGTATAATCCACAGTAAAAGATGAAGCTTTTGCAGTGCTTGAGCGGCGTTGGGCATATTATTAAGCTTTGTACAACCATTAGCAATAATTTTAAGAGAACAAAGCGACCTGCCTGATGAGCTCGTCATAAGACGAGCTCATCAGGCAGGAATATTGACTACCTTCTGCTTTTGGTTAAGCAAAGGTCAATAGATTTTCTGCCGTCTACGTAAGATGATGACAATGGCTATTTCACGTACGCCTTAACAATTTTCTGATCCGCGAGCGGTTTATCATTAGGCCCTGTGGCAGTATTCTCAATCTTCTGCACAACATCAAACCCGCTGATAACTTTGCCAAATATGGTATGCCGCATATTTAACCACGGCGTAGCGGCAGTCGTAATAAAAAATTGGCTGCCATTGGTACTTGGACCGGCATTAGCCATGGCCAAAAGACCCGGCTGATCAAATTTTACGCTGGGCGTTACCTCATCTTCAAAGGCCTTTCCCCAGAGACTCTCGCCGCCCATACCGGTGGCGGTCGGATCGCCTCCCTGGATCATAAAATCTTTAATAACCCGGTGAAACACGATTCCATCATAATAACCTTTATTGGTGAGACCTACAAAATTTTCACAGGCCTTAGGAGCGATATCCGAAAACAGTTCGATTTCAATGCTCCCCTGATTGGTTTCTAAAACGACAACTGTCTTAGAATCGGCCGATACAACCCCACAAAAAAACATAATCAAATTGAGCGCGAATAAATTGAGTAAACTGATTTTGTTTAACATACGGACTCCTTTCGCTATTGGTATTCACATGGTTAACTCGGATATTTTTTCGAAAACTATTTTTTCTCTGGAGCGAATTCGGTAGCCAAGACAACGTTTTTGATACCCACTTGCGAGGCAAGGTCAATAACTTTGATGACAAAATCGTATTTGACATCCTTGTCCCCGTGGATCACCAGCGAGAGATCGGGAGAACTCTTTGCTAACGCCGCCAATTTGAATTTAAGAACACCCAAATCAAAACGCAGGCTATATTGAGAATTTTCCAAGACCGCATCGCCGCTGGAATTAATCGTTAAATACACATCCTTCAAAGGCTGCTGCGAGGCGGATGATTTTGGAAGATTGATGCCAAGACTCGATTCAACCAATAAAGGCGTTGCGCCCATGAAGATGATCAAAATGACCAGGATGACATCGGTGAAGGGTGTGATATTAATTTCGGCAACTAATCTTTGGCTTCTAGGACGTCTTTTCATTGGCCTTTACGCACAAGAGATCTACAAGCTCCGAGGCGCACAACTCCATATCGGCAACAAAATTATCAATTTTGCGGATAAAAAAATTGTAAAAGACAACCGCCGGAATGGCTACCACAAGGCCGGCTGCCGTGGAAATCAATGCCTCAGAAATCCCTCCGATCACAACACTGATCCCGCCGGTCCCTTTGAGCGTAATGTCATGAAACGCGCGCATAATTCCCAACACCGTCCCCAAAAGACCGATATAAACCGCCGTGCTGCCGATCGTCCCGGCAATGCTCGTGAAGCGCTCTAATTTAATTGTTTCAACCAAAATCTCGCGCCCCATCGCTTCGGAGATAATTTTTTCGTTATGCCCATGCAGGCTCAATCCGGCCCGCGCCACCTTGGCAAAAGGCGTGTCTGTTTTATGGCAAATTTCAATGGCATGAGGAAGACGGCCTTTCTGCAATTCACAACGAATCCGCTGCATAAAGTCCAAAAGTTTGACTCTGGATTTTTTGCTGTAATAAATCAAACGGTCAACCACCACCGTCAAAGATAGGATTGAACAAAAAATTAAAACATACATCACAAAGCCGCCATGGTGAATGATTTCCAAAAATGATTTTCCATCAAACATACTCCACCTTTTGTAAAAATTCTTAATTCGTTTTCTTTGACATACAAAAATTTATTCCCAGATCACATCAATCCGCTCAACTTTCCGCTCGCGGATGTCATTGGAATACGGGGCAGGGATCACGGCGGAAGAAAGCATCACCGGATTTTTCCGTCCCGGATAAGTGAGCCGAATTTGCCTAATGCGGCAACAGTTTGTGCCAAAAGTATTTTTTCGTTGCGGGTTATGGTAAATAACCTTTGTTGTGCCAAAAAGCAAAAACGCATAGGAATTTTTGGGAAATCCGTTAACGGCATCTTGAGTAAACAGCCAGCCCGGTAAGGCCGGCTCAAGCGTAAAGGTGAGCTGGCCATCCCGATCCAAGCGAAACGGCCTCTTCCCCACGTTCATCCACAGCCAAATATGCAAAAACTCAGCGGTGCTTCCCGAGAGACGGGCCACAAATCCCTGACCGTGCAGGGCATGATCTTCATGGGCGCTGCTGACAATAAACGAAGAATTTTCCAGTATGCTTCGACCGTACTGCTGCGGCTTCAAAAAAGGGATCAAAACTCTTTGAAAATTTTCATAAAATTCCTCGCACAGCCCACAGCGCAGAAGTTCCAGCAAAAATTTATATTCCATGTGCAGCCAGATCGATTCATTTTCCAACCACCCCGGTGGAAAAATTCGGCAGCGGCCGATCTCCTCAGTGGCCACTGACAAATCAGCATTCAATTTATACATCCCTAATTTTTTATCATAGAGCGGGCTCTCGCGCACTCCCTGGTAGAGCACCCGCGCCTCTGCCACATTTTCGGCCACCCGCAGCGCATGAACGAATCCTCCAAGAAATAATGGCAGATTCTGTCTTTGAAATTTTATTGGCTTAACGAAAGGAACCCCTGGCGCGTGCAGCTTATCCAACTTTTGATATTCCGTTGCCTCATGATAAAAATACGTTGCGTACAAACCCTTGTCATCTTTGGCCAGCGCCATTGCGCGATCGACTTTCTGTACAATCAACTTTAAAAATTCTCTCAATTCACTGAGGCCAATATCTTTTTCTGCCCCTTCAATACCGTCGCGGATGTTAAAACGATAATGTTCCTTAACTTCATTGGCCCTTGACCAATAATCCAACGGATCCGTTGCGGACACCAAAATACTCTTTATTTCCACAATAAAATCGTGCAATTCCGAAAAGAGAGAAATTTTCTGCGCTTCCATCAGATCACCCTGCTCAAATGCCTTGAGCAAAAAAACCGCCAGGCGCTTAATTTCTAATGTCTCACAAATGGAAGAGCCGATAAGGCCGGGAAGGCCATTGAGCGAATCATACCAATTGGGCTTATCCGCCTCCATCTCGACACCGATGCCGCTGGGGTCTAAAGTCGCAATTTTGTTGGCAAGCAGGCACAGCAGTTTCGCTAAAAGATGGGTGTAGTAAACTTCCCCTGCGCCGTGCTTGGTATGCAACTTATACCCTTTTTCCAGGGCCTTTGTCGCCTTGGGGTCATTGTGTACCGAATGATACTGGCGGACCCCCTGTGGGGTGAGGATATACCGCTGCAGGCGGGGCAAAATATAATGGGAATTGAAATAAAAACTAAAAACCCTTTTCTCTAATAATAAAGAACGCAATTGATCAGGATAAACCGACACAAAACTTTCCAAAAGATCGGTATTGTACGTCCAGTGATCACTCCAAAATCCCTCCGCATGATCCGCCGATTCATGCTTGTGGGAAATACCGAGCGCTTGACTCAAGAAATCTTTTAACGAAACTTTTAGCTTAATCCCATCGTGTTCAACTCCACTAAGCAATTCCCCAGGCTGAAAACCTTTGCTGAGCATTTCTTTAAGATGCGTTGGAGCCTCTCCTTTTAGACATGTATTCAATAATTCCGCAAGCTTCGTTGGATCATCCACTAAGAACGTCATGCCCTTAACCACCAGCGGATTATAACCATCGGCCTGAATAAGATTTAAAAAATTCACAATATGGCTCTCCCGCACATCGGCATTAAACCAAACGTCATTGCGCCGGTTTTGGTTGACATCCCGGTAATTGCCGTTGCCCTGCGAAAAATATGTCGGCGCAAGAACAAACCAATTGTAATCGCGCTCTAAGTCTCCGTGCTTACGGCTGAATACGTTAAAGACAACTGCCGCTTCTTGAGTTTTTAGTGAGACCGGCAGTCCGCCGCGCAAAATATTATCTAAGAACGTCTGCTGGCAATAGAGGTCAAACTGTGGCGAAGAACTCTGCGTGAAAGTAAAATGTTTAATGTCGTTAACAATATTTTTATTTTGCTCGGCCTTTTGGGCAATAAATTTTTTTCGTACGGCCTTTGCCACAAATTGATTTAACTGGGTCTCGTTATAAGCAAAACCGGCAACCGATATAAAATCCTTCTTCATTCCCCGCGCCAATGAAAAACGGCTAAAACTCATCGCCGCTGGGGTCCGGTTGCTGGTCTGCTGGGTGCGCGGTACCTCAAATTTTCCAGTATTCAAAAATATTTCCGGCTGAACAAAGTCCAAAGAACTCCCAAAGACACACGCTGCCTCAACGATCGGTTCCAACAATTTTGCTTTCGCGCTGCCTTGTTCAAAGGCGAAATAAAAATTTCCTTCCTTAATATGTTTTACCTGTGGGGTATCGGCTACCTCGACCTTCAAGTGATAATAAGGAACTTTTCTTTTAAGATTACGCACATTGACCCAGGCCTCAACCGTGCGGGACATATTTTTGGCCGCCCAGTCATTTAAACCATATGGAAAAATCACCGGAAGTCCATCAATCATCTCAACATTCCATTTTTTTCGTCCAGAATTCAAAAGCGTGACGCGCCGGACCAAAGCTGCCAAAGGCTCCTGCGCAAGGGTGAAATAATTGACACGGATCGTCAATCCTAGCGAGGCATTTTCCTCTTCAATGGTTAAATCATGCGAGGTCATGCGCATCTTCTGTTTTGTTTTAAAACGACTCCCGCAGAATTGATTCTGAAAGGGTTCCCAAAAAATCGTCTTACTGCCAGATTTTAATTTTAAAAATGTTCGAAAGCCTTGCAGAGAGGTTAACCGGTAGGCTTTATTGGCCGGCTGAAATTCTAAGATGGATTTGTCTTTCCCTTGTATCCCGAAACTCGAAATACACTGGCCGCGGTTGACATAAAAGACCCACATCGGAGTCCCCCACAATCCCGCAATGCCGGGAAAAAAATTACTAAACGCTTTTGCGCGATTATAATTCTCGATGACAAAACATCCTTGATCATCAAGGGAATATTTTATATCAGCCGTTGTGTGCATTGTTATGACTGCCGAAGTCGATTAATCCGAAGGTCTTTCGGCCCTAAAAAAATTATAAAATCCGGATAATTTAAACCACAGGATCATATCCGAGTTGTCTTTATCCGAAAGGCGAATACGCTTTAAGGAATACACATCCTTATTATAACGATTATAGCCGCGATTGGTTGTAAAGGCGGCCTGGTATCCCGCCCGCTGAACAATTTCGATGATCTGTTTGTTAAATCCACCCACGGGATAACTAAAATAATCAACTGAGCGTCCTATTTTTCTTTCTAAGAATTCCTTGCTCTTGAGAATTTCTTCATGCTGCTGATCCGGCAAGACCCCCGGCAAATAGGCATGCGAGTGCGAATGATTTCCAATTGTCACCCAGCCACTTTTGACCATTTCTATGACTTGATCCCAATTCAAATATTCCTTCTCACCGATATATTTAGCAACAACAAATATCGCGGCGGGAAATTGATATTCTTTAAGCAAGGGAAAAGCATTTATATAATTGTCTTCATACCCGTCATCAAAAGTAAGCGCTATGGTTCGGTGCAAAAAATGCCTGCCCGTCTTGATTCCAGCAACTAATTCTTCCACTGTGATAACATCATATTTATTTTTCTTGAGAAAATCAAAATGATATTTAAGAGAATCCGTGCTGGTCGTGACGGCATTTTGTAAATGCGGCGTAGCGACTTGATGAACGCTATGGTACATAACGACCGGGACAACGTATTGATTGGAAACCCAAAATGACAACCCACCAATCAAAGGCAGCAGAGAAAATGCAATAAGCCAAAACCTCTTCATGTTGATCCTTTGTCATGACACCATGAAACAAAATCACAAAAACTACATCTTAGATAATAACTCCTTGACCAGATCGCTCACCCGTTTTCCGTCCGCCTTTCCCGCCACCTGCGGCAGCAAAACCTTCATAACCTTTCCCATGTCTTTCATGCCTGCCGCCTGCGCATCCCTAATCGCACCCTCGACAGCACTTTTCAATTCTCCATCAGGCATCTCAGCCGGCAGATAGCTCACAAGGATATTCCATTCTGCCTTTTCTTTTTCCACCAAGTCCGCGCGTCCTCCTTTGGCAAATTGCTCAATCGAATCCTGCCGCTGCTTGACCTGCTTTTTAATGACCGCCACTACTTCTTCATCCGGTAGTTTATCCATTTTTTTATCAATGATCACATTCTTCAATTGCGCTCTTAAAAAACTTAACGTGGAAGATTTCAATTGATCTCTGGCGAGCATCGCTTTTTTATAATCATGATCGATTTTGTCTTGCAGCATATAAACCTCCGATTTTAGCTTCCAGCCATTAGCGTTCAGTCAAGAAAACTCCTCACTTCGTTCGTACCTTCTTTGCTGTATGGCTTTCCTAAAATTTTAGAGGAAGCCATTACTGTGCCGACTTCTTCTAATTCTTTAGGAAAGTCGGCCTGCATAGGAGAGGAGTTTTTAGCAGCTAGTACTAGGAAAGTTTTATACTTTTCTATGCTGTGAAAAACTTTTGGTTACTGATGGCTGACGACCGATAGCTGATGGCTAATTTAGGCATTTATGATAATTGTTTTCCTGCGGGATTTCAACCCCTATTTTCCTTAATATCGTCAGAGGAAATAGGGATAGTCCTAATTTCCTCTGGATATTCTTATTGACCTTTGCTTAACTAAAAGCAGAAGGTAGTCAATATTCCTGCCTGATGAGCTCGTCATAAGACGAGCTCATCAGGCAGGTCGCTTTGTTCTCTTAAAATTATTGCTAATGGTTGTACAAAGGCCCATAATGGAATTCTTTCTGGCTTGCGGGATCACTTTGACTTCGAGGTTCATGAGGGCAGGATCAACTCCCACGCATTGTCTTTTAACCATTTTTGCCGATGCAGATAATCCGGTATGACCTGCGCGACTTTTCTCCAGAAACGCGGCGAATGGTTGGGGACCGCCAAATGGCACAATTCATGAACAACAACATAATCAATCACCGAAAGCGGCGTCATCACAATCTGCCAATTCAACCGAATACTTTTTTTACGGTAATCACAGCTCCCCCAAATCCTTCGTTGATTTCGGATGGCAATTGTCTGCGGCTGCACATTCATAATCCGCGCGTAATGCCAAACGCGCCCGCCAATGATCTCTTTGGCCTGCTGCTGATACCATTGAATCATTTTGGGCCGGATGTGCGTGCGGTGCGGCTCGCCTGATTCAACTTCCGGCAGGCGAATCAGCCATTGACTGCCGTCAAAAATCACTTGAACTCGCGCGATATTGGCTCTATCAATTGTAATTCTAAATTTTCGCCCCAAAAACGGAAACTCTTGTCCATCGCTAAAAGCACGCTGGCTAAGATATTGAAAACGCGCTTTCGCCTGGCCAACTTTTTTATGAATCCAATTATGTTTTTGCTGCAGAAAACGCTCAATCACCGGTTCATCCAACCGTGCCGGCGCCAAAACGCGCACCCCGCCATCCTCTTCAATTCTGATTGCTAGACTTTGACGCTTAGACGAATGCCTCAGCGTATATGGAATGGCCATACCCGAAACGGAAAATAACTGGCGGGATTCTTCAAATAAAGGCACGTGCTTATTATATTTATAGAAATAAAAAAGGCAACTGTTTCCATCTGCCTTTTTCAAACGAGGAAATAAATCTTCAATTACTTTACAAACTCAACGTTAATTTCGATATTTTGGGGAGATTTAACCGCGGAATAATTGGGGTTAAAAGGTTTTCCACCTTTAATAAGATAACCGTTATTGCCTAAGGCGACTGCTATGCGGTCTCGCTCTTTTTGAGCGGCGACTCTGGCGGCGTGGGCCTGCTCCTTAAATTCATGAATTTTTCCTTTAACTTTATGAACCTTTTGCTTATAAAGGGCCACCGTTGAGCGGCCTTCATCGAGATTCACCACATCACCTTCTAAAATACGCAGCCGTTCCTTAATCGTCTGAATTTCCGTGTTAAGCTGTTCAATCACAATTTTATTTTGAGTAATTTCATTATCGCGCGCGCTGACTAAGTTCTTAAGCTGCTCAATCACAATTTTATTTTGAGTAATTTCATTATCGCGCGCGCTGACTAAGTTCTTAAGCTGGTCATTGTCCTGTTTGGCTTCTTCCAAATCTTTTTCCGCTTGGGCCAATAAAATTTTGGTGGATGCCACTTCATCCGCATAATATTTTGACAAAGCCGCTTGCTGTTCGTACGCGCTGGTTAATGCCTGATTGGTTTGGTCAATATTACGATAATTTTTATTGTACTGATAGAGAGAAAAAATTGTTAAGCCAGTCATGATGATAAACAGGATGGTTCCGATAATGCTGTGAACGCGGCGGGTATTGGCGGCTTTGGTAATTCCGTTTTGCACTCTTTCGCGCAAGTGAGAGACGACCTTCTCTTCCGGCTGGACAAACTCAATTCCACACAAACGATTATTGCGTGCTCCTTGGCTCTTG
Organism: uncultured Planctomycetales bacterium; assembly: GCA_964359575.1. Classification (GTDB taxonomy): domain Bacteria; phylum Omnitrophota; class Gorgyraeia; order Zapsychrales; family GWA2-47-8; genus 2-02-FULL-48-11. The sequence continues at coordinate 64,775 of CAYHTV010000001.1, read as the reverse complement.
GACCAAACGAGGCGCCCCTCTTGAGGAAGGAAATGGCCATTGCTAAGTCCCAGTGATTCTAAAGAAAATCTGGCCTGCTCGACCGGAGAAAAATCTTTATTGGTATCTAAGAGCAGGCCCGAGGTGCTAATATTTAATATTTTTCCCTCGCCTGTTTCACCTTCGGGAGTGGACCATCTGACTGGCAAACTCTCTTTAATTCTTAAACCACGGCGCATTTCAGTGACAGTACTTTGTGCATCCCAGCTCATTTCTTCATTACTCCTTTTTCAAATGTGTATTTCTGATAAATTTTATGTCTGAAGGCCCCTGGGTGGCAAATTGATTTCTGACATGGTGGCCATCATCTGGAAAACAAGTATACGCCCACCCTGGCAAAATGACAAGGAGATTTTAAATGTGCAGATTTTTTTTCTCAACCTTCCGCAAAAAGCGCGCGGGATTGCCGACCCAGACCTCGCCGGCCGGGATATTCTTTGTGACAACACATCCGGCACCAACCACAGCACCATCGCCAATCATGATCCCTCCCAAAATTGTGACATTGCTGCCGATCGAAACCTGCTCTCCGATTTTGGTTTTCACAAAGCGGGGTTTCCATTCCTTTTCATTCTCTAAAATTCCCCAACGATTGACTGCGCGCGGATGATTGTCATTGATAAATACCACCGCATGCCCGACAAAAGACCCTTCCCCGATGGTAACGCCCTCGCAAATAAACGTGTGCGACGAAATTTTGCAATTTTTTCCGATGACCGCGCCTTTTTGGATTTCCACGAAAGCGCCTATTTTTGTATTGTCTTGAATGGTGCAGCCGTACAAATTAATAAATTTGGAAAGCTTCACATTCTTTCCCAGCTTCACATCGTTGGCGATACACAGATACGGTTCTTTCATTTGAATTTTCCTCAATTGAGCCAGCCGCAGAAGGCAAGCGCGCAAATCGTCTTGGCATCGCTGATCTGGCCGCGTTTAAACATTTCGACAACCCGCGCTTTCCCAAAACGATGCACCGCAATCACTTCATCCGGTTCTTTGGGAAGCGCCTTTTCGATAAGCTGTGTTGCTTGGTAAATAAAAATAATTTCCGTCGAATAACCAGGCACTGGATAAATCCTTCCCAACAGCGAAATTTTCCTAGCCGCGTAACCCGTCTCTTCGGCTAATTCACGCTGAGCGCAGGAGAGGGCGCTTTCCTTAGGCTTTAAAGTTCCCGCAGGTAATTCATAAAGGTATTTCCCAATCACCGGCCGGTACTGCCGCAGCAGCAAAATCTCTCGCGCATTGACAAAGGGCACGAGCAGTACCGCGCCTGGATGCTCAACCAAATCAAGTTCGCTCACATGACCGTTGGGCAGGCGCGCTCTTTTGCGCGTGACGGTAATGACTTTCCCTCGAAATTTAAAATTCTTCATGGATGGAATTTATCCCGATAGAAAACTGCGCTCTCTATCGGGGTTTATTGGAAGATCGACTGTAAGATATCGCTAATGATTTTTTGTTCCGAGGGTTTCTCTTCGCCGGAAGAAGGTTCTTCGGACGATTCCTCTGTCCCTAACGCCTTGTTGATCAATTTTTGCAGCTCCTCTTGTCCCCTATTGGCAATGACGCGCTTCACTAAATAAACCGGATCCGGGAAGACCTTCATTTTGGCCGCCGGCCCATCGTAGGTCGTCATGGGAATATAAATTTGTCCGGCTTGATCAAATAACAACTGCAATTCCGGAATTGCCGTCCCCATAGCAGCCGAGAGATCCTGCGCTATCGCAAACGCTGATTCCAGATGCAGAATTTGTTTAAAATCACACGTGCCGTTGGCCGCCATTCCAAAGCCATCAGATTGAATATTGACGCGGGTAAGGCTGGCAGTCTCATTTTTCACATTAACCGCACATTGAATTTTTTGGAAATTGGTATCCCTTTGCTCTAAAACGCCGCGATACTTCTCCGGCAGGCCCGCCTGAATTTTATCTTTAATACCGGCCAAAGGCGGCACAACGGAAAGTTTATCCAACACCGAGCTCAACACGTTGATATCAACAATTTTCCCCTCGCGGACTTCCGCTGCGCCATCGGCGGTCAAGGTTTGTAAAAATACTTTTGGATCCAATCCTCGCGCCTGAATTTTAAACTGGCCAAAAATATTCCCTTGCGCTTTCACCGGCAGCGTCTCGGCATCATGCACTTCTTCAATCTTAATGTCCTCTAAATTGATGGTGAGGCTGGAATTCGCCGCTTCAAGATAATCGCTCAACTTCGCTTCTCCAAAAATTTTCCCCGTGCCGATATTGAGCGAATAATCTTTAATTGTAAAATCCGCTTCGGTCGCGCTAAAAACAGCATGAATATTTTCTAACGGCTTGGCTAAAACATTGACGCTCGCCCTTCCCTCTTTAAGCTGACCTTCCAAAGACAACGCCATAATCCCTTGCGCTCCAGCGACCATTTGATTTAAATCCGCCTCCAGCAGGCCGCTCCACTGCCCGACCAGTTCGAGACTATCCAGCATCGGCCCTATCTGCATGAGCTCATCGCGCAGCAGCTGCGATAAATCCACGGCTATTTTTGTCCTCTCCAAACGGGCCTGCGAATTTATTAAATCCAATTGCGCTTGACCTTCTATATGTACGTTTTGCTGTTTTCCCAAAATCGCGCCTGCCACAGAAAAATGGAATTTGTCCTTAAGCGAAAAATTTGCCACTTCTACATCAATCTTTGAAACAACAATCGACATCTCTGGTTTTATAGCTCGATCAATATAAACCAAAGTTCCGTTATCCAGGGCCATGGACTTAACGAGCAAGGCCGGCAAGGTGTCGAGGTTAATGGTTTTAGTGGAAATGTCACTTAGGGGTACCGGTGAAGGAGATGGCACAGGAACATTATTCGCGGCTGCTACTGCTTTAGCCGCAGACGCATTGCCTAATGTCTGGACATTCAAGACATTTGCCTCTGAGCGAATAATCACAATCTTAGGGGAATGGACCTGCACACTTTTGACGGAAATCTTCCGTTCGCGCAACAACGCCATAAAATCCACTTCCACGCCAATGCGTTCCACTTCAAGAAAATTCTTTTCAACTTCCCCAGGATCATTGGCCATCGTTAGCCCCTCGACATTCAAAATAATACCTTTTTGAAAAGACAGCGAAAAGGCCATGTTCTGAATTGATACGTCCCGCCCCACGGCCGCCTCCAATTGGGCAATGATCTGGGATTTGAAATTATTGATATCCACCGTCTTGAGAAAAAAGAACACGGCCGCCAAGAGTACCGCCAAAAGACTAAAAATAATCGTTACTGCAATTTTAAGACTTTTCATGGATTTCCTTATATATACTTTTCGCAAACCCCCGTTATTTTAAGAGCGGCCATAGGCTTTGTCAATTGCAAAGTCCAGCAATCCCGTTAGCAATCCCGTTAGAGAACGCAGTTCTCTAACGGGATAAAAACTCTTTGAGTTTTTCGCTCGCTGAGGTAGGCAGCTCACAGACATAATTTTGACAGACATAGGCGGTTGGCTGGCCGTTTAAGGGGGCTTGATTTTCCACAAAAGGCGACAGTTCAACGAGCTCCGTTAGCTTTTGCTTATCACTAGGCCGAAGTAATATAACAGCGTTCGGCATAAAAAATGCTCTAATGATTTTCAACATATCCCTCACCCGCGGATCTTCCGTGTTGGGGCCGGCGAGCACAATCTCCCGCGTCGGACCCAAAGCAAAATTTAAAGCTATCAACAGCTGCGTGTAGGCGCTGGGCCGCTTAAGGATTTCCATCCCAAAAAATTGTAAAAGCACCTCAGCCTTATCAGCGAGAGTTTTATCCCCACTCATCCGGGCCAAACGCAGAAGATCCAACGCCGCCACCGAATTTCCCGAAGGGATCGCCCCGTCATAAACTTCCTTTTGCCGAAAGAGTAAGTCTTCGCTGTCCGCCGCGGTAAAAAAGAACCCGCCGTACTCTTCATCCCAAAAGAGATGCAGCATCTCCTCGGCCAGGCGCCTGGCTTCCTGAAAATACTTCACCTCAAATGTCGCCTCATAAAGCTCAATGAGGCCAGAAATAAAAAAGGCATAGTCTTCGATCGTCCCCAAAATCGCCGCCTCCCCATCGCGAAACCGGTGCAGCAAACGTCTCTGAGAATTGACAAGATTTTTTAGAATAAAATCTGCCGCTCGCTGGGCCGCCTGCCGGTAGCGCGGCTCATCCAGGACCGAAGAAGCAAAGGCCAGGCTCGAAATCATTAAGCCGTTCCAATCAACCAAAATTTTATCATCAAGATGCGGACGCGGCCGCTTTGTCCGGACGGTGGATAATTTTTGCTTGGCCTGCTGGATGACTTTTTCCATGTCGGACGGCGTTTTATGAAATTTCGGCGCGCTTTCTTCAGGCGCATGAGCGACAAAAAGAATATTTTTTCCGGTGAATTCGCCATGGGGATCCAACTGGGCATTGCCGTTTTTTTCAATCCCAAAGTAATGGTTAAAAATTTCCGCCTCTTGGGCATCCAGAACAGTGTTGATTTCAGCCGCATCCCAGATATAAAAGGCCCCCTCTTTTTTTTCTCCGCTTTCTTTCCCGGTGGATGACTCAAGGCTGTCGGCGTCCTGTGCGGAAAAAAATCCCCCCTCCGGTGACTGCATATCCCGCAGGACATAATCCAAAGTCTCACGGGCGATGCGCGCATAAAATTCCTGACCCGTAGATTGATAACTTTCTAAATACGCCCGCGCCAAAATCGCCTGGTCGTACAACATTTTTTCAAAATGGGGAACTTGCCAAATCTGATCCGTCGAATACCGATGAAAACCGCCGCCTAGCTGATCGTACATCCCGCCCTGCGCCATGGCCGTCAGGGTTTTTTCGACCATGGCCAAGGCCTGAGGCTCGCCAGAGCGTTTCCAATACCGCAGCAAAAAAGACAAACTGTGCCCCATCGGAAATTTGGGCGCCTGCCCAAATCCGCCGAAACGGGCATCATAATTGGCAGCCAACTCCTGATAGCCGCCGCGCAGCAGTTGAACATCCAAATCAATTTTTTCTCCCTGCCGGGCCGAAGATCGTTCTTGCAAGGCTTGCGTGATCGATTGACCGGATTTCAGAATCTCTGCGTGTTGGGTCTGCCAGCTGCTATGAATAGAAAGAAGCACATCCTTAAATCCTACCGCGCCCCAGCGGGCTTGCGGAGGAAAATAAGTCCCTCCGAAAAAAGGCTTTTTATCAGGAGTGAGAAAAACCGACAATGGCCAGCCTCCGCTTCCCGTCAAGGCCGTCACCGCGGTCATATAAATATTATCCAAATCAGGGCGCTCTTCCCGATCCACTTTAATGGGTACAAAATATTCATTTAGCAAATTAGCGATTTCTTTATCCTCAAAAGATTCGTGCGCCATCACATGGCACCAATGGCAGGTTGAATAGCCGATGGAAAGGAATACCGGTTTATTTTCTTTTTTTGCTTTAGCAAAGGCTTCCTTTCCCCAGGGATACCAATCCACCGGATTATGGGCATGCTGGAGAAGATAGGGACTCTTTTCTTGGATGAGTTTATTGGGAGATTGATATTTCACTAAGGAATGACCAATGCTTCCTCTTTAGGGCCGGATTCCGTGCACTGGGCTTTGACACGGACCACGTCGGCTTTGTTCGCTTCTAAAAACAAATCCTCCGCGACGCTGGACGATTGCTCCTGCACAACATAATGAAAGGATTTGACTTCCGCATCGTTTTGATAAACATTAATATAGCGGATATAATGCTTGCGGTTTTTCCGCGTCACGTGGTCCACTTCGATGTGCAAATTCTTTTTTTCCGGATCATAGCTCAGTTCAATTTTCGATGGCGGGACCGCCCAGGCCGCGCCAGAAAATTCCAAAATAAAAAGCATGATTAAAAAATTTTTACGGCTCATCATTTCACCTCTGCGACTCCCTCCGGGCTAAATACTCTTGGGTTTGTTTATAACCAGGCAACAGCTGCTCAATTTCAGCGAATATCGCTTGCGCCCTGGAATAATCTTTGGCTTTGTAGGCCTGCAGCGCCTCTTTGTACATCGGGTCCACGGCCTCGGTCATTTCTCTCTTAATTTTGGCGCGTTCTTGACGAATATTTTTTTGCCGATCCTTAAACCGCTCTCCTAATTGCCCTTGCCGTTCTTGCGCCATTTTTTTCATGCGCTGTTGGTATTGCTCATCGAACCGTTTCTTATTTTGTGCCTCAAAATTCTTTTGACTTTTAAGCAATTTTTGTTTTTCCGTCTGCTGCGTCTTTTCTCTGCGGTAGGCTTGCTCAAATTCTTTCAGTGTTCTCTCTGATATCTCATCGGCCGAAGCAGCGGAGTTTAAACAAAAAAATATTATCGTCATAATAATTGGAAGTTGCATGGACAGCCCCTTATTTTTAAATCCATCGCTATATTACCACACCGCTTTTATTATTAACAAGAAAACTCCTCACTTCGTTCGTCGTAACTTCTTTGCTGCATAGGAGAGGAGTTTTTAGCAGCTAGGAAAGTTTTATACTTTCCTATGCTGTAAAAAAAAATCAATAACGAAAACAGGCATTACCCTTACACATTTTATTAAAATGAAAAAGATAGCGGTTTTTTGCAACCCAGCGGTAAACCCATGGGCCAACAATTCCGGCACCGGGAAAATAAAATAGCAGAATGAGCGGATACAGCATCGGCATGACGAAACACAACCGCTTAAAAACAACAAACCCGCCGTATAACGTTCCATCGGGCTCCCGCAAATGCAGCTGGCTGGCGCAGTGCTCTTGAGTCAGCTGCGGATGCAATTGCTCCAGATGCGGATGGCTTTGAAAATCCACCATTTTAACCGCGTTGAACAAATCCATCACGCGCAATTGCTGTACGCTTTTTTGGCAGAATCCGCAATGCCCATCGTAGATGAGCTGGCTCTGCGGCGTTTGTGCATTCACGCAACGTTTTTGCTCAATCCAACGGACGATATGATCAGGATTAATAAATAAAAAAAGCTGGGGTGGAAACAGAAAAAAGAATATGGCCGGCACATCCAGCGTGAGAATTAAAGTGAGATGGAAAAAGCACCCTAAGTAAATCGCTGATAATCGTGCTCGCCTAAGAAACAGCAAAACCGGCATGGAGATTTCAATCGCCACAATCAAAAGACCTGTCGCATAACACAACTCCGGCTTATCCCTAAAGAAATCCCGCAACAGAAACCATTTGGTCACGCCGGCTGGCGGATAATTCATCAAATAATGGATGGGATTATCCTTAAGCCAATTGCCGGCGCCTGTGATTTTATAAAGCGCAGTATAAAAAAATGTCAGGGCAATTTGGATTTGTAAAAGACGCTGGATAAAAAACGGCCGTTTCCTTTTATAACTTTCCGGGTCTCCCCTCCTCAGGGCATCAACCGAGAAATAATCGCCGTGATACGGCGTTAAGCACATTAAAAAAAGCGTCACCAGCAGGATATCCCACGAAAGTGTACCCACATGCAGGGAGTTGAGCGCATAAAAATAATAACATGCCAAGGTCATGAAAATGCAGCTGATCTGGCTAAAAAGGCCAATGAAAAAGAAGAGCCAGGTAACATAAAAGAAGATAACAAAAAACAAAACCACCTGATCCGGGCTGCGCTGGACGCATTCAATCATCCGCGGAGTAAAAAAATCAAAATTATACGTTTTGAGGGCCGTCGAATAATAGTTGTCCGGCAGATTAAACAGTGTTGGAATGACATGCGCGCCAACCGTGATTGCCACAGCGACGCGAAACAAGGATAAGCTGAGCGAGGGGCGCTCAATGAGGAATAAACGATGCCAGATTTTTGAAATATATCGCATAAGTTAAAACTCAAAAATTAAAACTAAAAACTGTGGCATCGCTTCGCGATCTGTCTTACTTTTGACTTTTTAGTTTTTAGTTTTTACTTCTTCCTTATCTTGACACTGATACATCACCCGCTGCAATCGTTTATGCGGCGTTTGGGTCACCGAGGGATAATGAACCGCGGTAATCAAAAAATTCTCAAATTCCGGGAACTTGTGCTCCAAGAAACGGCACACGGGCGACTGCATACTGTCGGCAAAAACGATGGAAAGAACATTGCGGTGAATATTATCAAACCCAAATGTCCTGGTGGCTAAAATTTCATGCGGATCGATTTGCTGAATCCCGTCCGCGTTGACACCATAAATCTCCGCGCAACTGTATTCATCACCCACATCATAAAACATAATCCAGCCCACTGGCGGAAAAAGCAGCTTCAGTTTTGGCAGCGGGCGCTTCAGCCACGGCTCCAAATAATAACGGTGAATAGACTCATAGTTAAAAACCAAAAGCCAGAGGACAACAAAGATAGAGATAATGGTATCGCGTTTCAAAATTTTGATTTTTAAATTTCAATTTTTGATTTTATTGACCTTTGTAGAACCAAAAGAATTGAGGTAGTCAATATTGGCCTTTGTCTCCTCAATGATAAATTCAAATTTTTTTCTTTAGTTGTACAAAGGCCCATAATTTATATCTTTCTCGGCAAAAACTTGGGCGGTGAAAATTTCTAAACGCGTTTGATGGTCTTTCCAGCAGTCCCGCGGCAGGCCGGCTTTTTGTTCACACAGCTGTGCGAGGAACTCTTCTTGGCTCCAGCCGGTTTCGGTCGCTACCTGCGGCAAAAAAACTCCATGATGCGCTCCTCGGCTCACAATAACGCCATGCACACCCATGACAATTTCGTCCATGTCCTTGACGGGTTTGGGCTCCGAGAGAACCGAGACCTCGACCGTAATATCTTTCAATTCTTCCTCGCTCACGGGTTGAAATCGCGGATCACGCGAAGCCGCGGTAATCGCCATGTCGCGCACAGTAAGATACAATGGACCCTGCCCAATAATATTCCCGATGCACCCACGCAATCGTCCCTGCCGATGAATCGTCACAAAAGCCCCTTCCTCTTTGAAAAGACGAGGATCAGATTCCTCTATCCCCAATTTTGTGCCAGTGCGCACGTGGTTTTCAATGGATTTACGCGCGATCGATAATAATTTTTTCTTTTGTTCCAGACTGAGCAGCCCCTCTTGGTCTCCAGCGGCCGGCGCACAAGAAAACTCCTCACTTCGTTCGTCGCATCTTCTTTGCTGCATAGGAAAGGAGTTTTTAGCAGCTAGGAAAGTTTTATACTTTCCTATGCTGTAAAAAATAACCGACGCATACCCCACCACGCTGTGCCGATCACCGGTCACATCCCCAGAATTGGCATAACGCGCGATTTCCACATCCCGCAAACCTTGCAGCTTGGCGTACAATAATGCCGTGGTGACCGGCACAAAGCCGCACATCTCCATTGTTCCCAGGCGGCACTGTTTCCACAATTCCTTCGCGTCGCCTGCCTTGACCATGGCTAACGTCCGCTGATCCATTGCGCGGGCAAAGGTATCATCGTGATAATGCGACAAATCTGTGCTGACCACAACCAAGACATCATCTCGCTCGCCAATGTTTTCTTTTAACGCCGCGGCAAAGGCCTCGCATGTCTGAAATGTCGGCTGTCCCATCACGACCGGCACAATCTTAAAATCACTGAAGGTTCTTTGCAAAAATGGGATTTCGACCTCCAGCGCATGCTCTTGCTCAAACGCCAAGGCGTCAAAATAAAATTTTTCATTACGGCCGATGAGCTTCTGCGTAAAATCGTGATCGACCGGCGCGATTCCCAGCGGTGTTTGAAACCCTCCTTCCGGCCAAATCGAAATTCCGTCAAATCCATAAAAATGACTCGGCGCGATAATAACGATCGTCTTATATTGCCCGCGGCGCGCTGCCTTAAAACTGTATCCCGCAACCGCGCCGGAATAAATATACCCAGCGTGCGGAGCAATAATCATCGCGATATTTTTATCCAAGTCCGCAACCTCGGCGCGGTTAATAAAAGTATCAACCGCAGCAGCCAGACGCTTGGGGTCGGCATCATAAAATTTCCCGCTGACATTGGGTTCTTTAATTTCTGAATTTGCAAAACCGAATGGAATCATCGCTGCCAGTCCTAACATAATGATTAAAAATTTTTTCATAGACCCTCGCGAGCATAGTCTTGGCAAAAATATTATTTGGTTCCAAAATATTCATCGAGACTGAAGCGGGAAGCCTGGGGTATCCTGGAAAGCAGCCATGAGGATAACAGCCAAAGACTGCTGTCCATTACCAGCACCGCCTCCAGCGGAATTGAAAAAAGGCTGCCAAAACACCCGCATTCCACAATGGGTAACTGCCGGATGAGCGCCTGCCCCACAACGCCGATAAAAACTGTCAAAAGGACTAAGGCGCCGGTCAGCGCCTGCCGTAACCATAAACCCAAAAAGCAAAATAAACCTGAAAGAAATTCCAGCCAGGGAAAAAATTTCGCGGTTATTTCATCCCACGGCGGGCCAATCACCTCATAATTTTGGATGACATAAAGAAAATTCTGGTAGGGACTCAGGAGTTTTTCGATTCCCGAGACAATAAAAATCGTCCCGAGAAGAATACGCGCAATGACCACAATATTATTTTTTTGTATCATCTTGCAAAAGCGGCAATAACATATCGGTTAACGATTTAACCCCCACCACCATTTTTCCATTAATAAAATACGTCGGGGTTGACTGAACGCCCAAAGAACTGCCTTGATCTTTTTCTTCAAAAATCGTTTTGACAATATTCTCATCCTGCAGGCAGACTTCCAGAGATTTCATATCCAATGGTACTTCCTTGGCCATCTGTAAGAAAGCCGAGTCGGCATTGGTTAAAACTTTCCATTCATTCTGCCGTTCAATCAAAAGATCGTGCAGCGACCAAAATTTTCCCTGTTTTGCGGCGCATTGGGCATAACGGGCCGCCGGCAAGGCATGCGGGTGCATGTTGACGAGCGGATAATAGCGCATTTCCAGATGAATCTTATCCGGATATTGCGCGAGATACTCTTTTAATTGTTTGGCCCCGGCGGCGCAGGCCGAGCATTGAAAATCAATGTACTCGCTGATTTGAATCGGCGCGTTAGGATGGCCTTTGGCGCGTGTCTGCGTTGTCTGAACAGCAGAGCGGGACGACTCCAAATACCAGCGCACGCCTAAAACAGCGGCTGCCGCAGTCAAAATCAAAATAAGCGTAAAACTTTTCTTAGAAATTTTTGGGGGTTGAATTTTTTTGGGCATAATCATCTCCGGAAATGAACGAAAAGGGTGAATAATTTGAATTTTATTTTAGCACAAAAGAGGGATTGGTAAATTCAAATTTTGATTACGGCTCAAATTACCCTAATTACCCTAATTATTTAAAACTAAAGAAATGATTAAGCAAAACTTGGATTTTACAACTTCGGCCCGGCCACAGCGGCGAGGGCGCGGCCTTTCTCGGTTGTCTCAAATTTTTTGAAGTTGTCGCTGAACATTTGGGCGAGTTTGCGGGCCGTCTGATCGTATTCTTCTTTATTGGCCCAGCTGTTGCGAGGATGCAGTGTCTCGGGGGAGACACCGGGGAGTGCCCTGGGGAACTGCAAATTAAAAATCGGCAATGTTTCAAATTCCGCTTTAGCAAACGCGCCGCTAAAGATCGCGTCAATGGACCGGCGGTTTTCCGCCAATGGCATACGTTTGCCCACACCGTATTTTCCACCAATCCAGCCGGTATTGACAAGATACGCCTGAGAGCCGTGCTCATCCATTTTCTTACCTAAAATATCCGCGTATTGGGTTGGATGAACCAGCAAAAACGCCTGGCCAAAACACGAGGAGAACGCGGCCTTTGGCTCAGTGACGCCCAACTCTGTTCCCGCCACTTTCGCTGTATAACCGCTCAAATAATGGTACATCGCCTGCTCTTTGGTGAGCTTAGAAACATGCGGCAAAATTCCAAAGGCATCGCACGTAAGAAAAATAATATATTTTGGATGGCCGCCCTTTGAAATGGGCTTAACAATATTTTGAATGTGATCCAGTGGATACGAAACGCGGGTGTTTTCCGTTTTTTTCTTTGAGGCAAAATCTACTTGACCGTTCGCATTCATATCAACGTTCTCTAATAAAGCATCCCGGCGGATCGCATCAAAGATTTCCGGTTCCCGCTCGCGGGTTAACCCGATGCATTTGGCATAGCATCCGCCCTCAAAATTAAACACACCGTCATTGTCCCAGCCATGCTCGTCGTCGCCAATCAGCGCCCGCTTGGGGTCGGTCGAAAGCGAAGTCTTACCGGTCCCGGATAAACCAAAAAATAAAGCCGTGTCACCCCTTTCACCCATATTCGCCGAACAATGAAACGCGCCGATGCCTTGCAGCGGCAAAAAATAATTCATGATCGAAAAAATGCCTTTTTTGATTTCACCGCCGTACCAGGTGCCGCCAATGACTGTCATGCGCTCCTTAATGTGAAAGGCGACGAAAACTTCCGATCGCAATCCATACTTGGCAAAATCAACGCACGACGTCTTACAGGCATTAAGGATGGTCCAGTCAGGCTTAAAATTTTTCAATTCATCAGCGGTAGGCCGAATGAACATATTTTTAAAAAAATGCGCCATCCAGGCAACCTCGGTCACCAGCCGGACACAAATGCGGGTTTGCGGATTCGTCCCGCAAAAACCATCCATCACATATAATTTTTTGCCGTTGAGTTGCTGGAGAGAAATACTTTTAAGATGCGCCCAGGCTTCTGGGGAAAGTGATTTGTTGTCAGAACCCGCGCAAGGGTCATCAGACCACCATACACTATCCTGCGAGCTTGGCTCTTTTACGATATATTTGTCTTTGGGGGAACGTCCGGTAAATTTGCCGGTATCAACGGCGACCGCGCCGGTCGTGGTGACAATTGCCCGCTCATAACCTTCTAAGGACGGATCAGTTTCGTGGCTAAAAAGTTCATCATGGGATAGCGCATAGAAAAGATTTTTCCACTGTTTAATCCCAATACTGTGCAAAAATTTTTCAAGCGGCGATGACATGACAACTGGGTTCATATTGGGGGCTTCCTTTCAACCATATTGACAGGCGGGATTATACACACTGCAAACTGCTTTGGCAACATAAATCTTCAATAAATCTTCAAGAAATTTCGTTCCCTCTATATCCCGCAAGAATGCTCCAGCGGGCCCGTAAAAATTTATTGAAGGCAGTAAATTTCCAAATCCACAGACCGCTTATCACAACGATAGGAATGGCAATAAATTTAACAAAAATTTGGAAGGCCGCGTACTTGGAAAAAGGCGAGTAAATATAGCACAAAAGGATGAGGCCGATGATAATGTGCAGCCAACGCAGAATAATGCGGATTTTATTCATAGGAAAAAATTGCGGCCCTTTTTTCTCAACCAGTTCAATACTGCTCTGTACCCCTAATTGTCCGTCAGAAATAATGCCAAGATACTGGCGGTTAAAGCAAAAGCGGCCATTAAACTAAAAAGAAAATAAAAACCTAAACTGGAAGCAACGATCCCGCCCAAAATAGCCGCGATTCCTTCAAAGAGAGATCTGTATCCGTAAAAATTAGAGTAAATCGTCCGCTCCTTTCCTTGATCAAGAGCGTTGGCAATAACCGCACTCCATGAAGGATTTATAATCACCTCGGCACAGGCCAACAATGCCTGGATCGCTACCACATGAAAAATATTAGAAGCAAATAAATAAAAAATATAGCCAACAAAGAACAAAAAATAACCGGCAGAGATCATACATTTCCGGCTGAATCTACTTTCCTTAAGCTTTCGAAAAAGAAAATAAAATATTCCCTTTAAGAAAGCATAACATCCAATGGTCGCGCCGGCATCAAAGATTGTTCCGCCAATATTTCTTATAAAAATAGCGTATATCGGCGCCAACAAGTTGATCCCGCCATGAATCAAAATAGAACAGGTTAATAGTATTTTGATATTTTGGTGCATAATGAGGTTTTATTTCTAGTTTGCGCGGTACATAATGACATTAACCTTTTTTTCTTATTGCTTCTCTTTTAATTCCGTCCCATCCTTGGGGCAAAACTCTGTGCTATTTGTATAAGTTGCGCCGCAAACCGGACAGAATTTATCAGCCATTTTCTCAGCGACAATTACCCCGGTTATCGCACCGGCAGCGGCCCCAATCGCCGCTCCTGTCCCGCCGTGGCCGGACTGATGGCCGATAATGCCACCCAACGCCCCACCCCCCAGCGCGCCAACCGCCGCTCCTTTTTGAGCCGTTGTGCAGCCAGCTACCAATGCTACCAATGCTACTAAGACTAAAATGAAAAAACTTCGCATGGTCCACTCCGTAAATTTTTAGACTATTCTTTCTTTCCACTAATTACAAAACTACTTTTATAATCCGCTTGAATTTTTGGCAAATACGCCTCAGCCTGCTGTTTCGTTTCAAACGGACCGATGTTCACACGGTACCAAATTCCCTTCTCCCCGAGATCCCGGGTTACCAGATAAGCGGCATGCCCTTTGGCTTTTATTCTTTCCAAAGATTTCTCCGTGGCGGCCTTATCTTTGGAGGACAACACCTGGATTGAGTAGTCTCCCCTCGTGGACGGAGAAACAGTTACTGGCGCGGCCGCGGGAACAGCTGGGGAAGTCTTTGCCGGCGCTGCGGGAACAGCGACAGCTTTAGAAACGGCTGGCTTAGCGAGAACCAGCTTACCACCCGCTAGCGCAGGCGCTGCGGCTTGGGTTTGCGCCGGTTTACTGTCGACAAACTCATACTCAATATTTTGTCCTTCCTGCGTCCCCATTTCTTCTGGGAAAATCTCACTTAAAGGGATTGAGTCTGATTTATCACCGTGATAATTAAAAGCGATCAACGTGATAATAACCACCCCAATGACAATCACCCACAACATCCATTGATTTTTTTCGCTTCCCATATAAGTTCTCCTTTTTTTTGAAAAAATTAAATTTCTCGACAATTTTTATTATGGCAAAATGGTCTTGATTGTCAATACAAAACAACCCTTTTCATCTCATTTTTTATCGCACCTCATGATTGTTTCGAGACGATCCAAGCGGGCAGAAATTTGCTTTAAGAATTCGATGATAATCGCATGGGTGTATTGCGGATCAATCCCAACGGGCGAGGCATCCGACTGAATCACGTTGATTGTTTCCTGGTATTGAGTTTTTGATTTTTGTAAAGGATTTGGCAAGTCCATCTTAGCTCCTTTTTATAATGAACTTAAAATTTAAAACGCAAAAGGTAAAATTGTGGTGTCGCGAAGCGTCTCTCTGTCTTGACTTTTTAATTTTGAGTTTTAAGTTCTTGATACCACCCAAAGGTATACCCGGGCGTATCCGTCAATCGTCCGATTTTTCCTGTGCTTGGCTCCAATATCAAAATGCCCATGGTGCTGTGCCCCATAATCACATAACGCCCCCCCGGCAGCCAGCGCAGATGCCCAACCGAAAGCATCCCTCCACTAAATTGGTAACGGTTAAAATCACCGGGGAGAGGATCGCGCGGCACCCGAAACAGTCGCTTTCGCCACCAGCGGTTCTTAATATAATAGAGGAAGTCATCCTCATCGATTCCCAGCCGCGCACCGGTTTCCGACACCCAATCGTAATCCCGCTGGCCGGAACGGTTAAAAGAAAAATTATTTCCTTTCCAAAAAAGATTAATGCCACGGCCCGTCACCTCCAGCCGAGAGATTTCCGCCTTTTTCGTTAACACCTCCGCGACCATTTCGGCAGTCAGAGTCGATAAAGGAATTTTATAAATCTTTATTTTATAGGGATACGGATACCGCGAAGTATCCATGGCCTCTTGCTGAAAAAAGTAAAGGCTGGTTGCTTTTTTATCCCAAAACAAGTAGGAAATCTTCTTGGTTAATTTTCGCAGCGGCTGCTTCTGCTTATTTTGCACATGATAAATATAAAATTGATTATAGGAGGAGACATTCGACCATTTGGTGATTTCATAACAAAATCTTTGGCTATCCGGCGACCAACTGATTCTCCCGATGACACCGCTTAACTGCTTTCCAGGATCAGCAATGGGGATGAAATCGATGAGTTCGCGGTGTAAAGTGGCCAGATTGACTTGATAAAGTTCCCGTTCGGTCACAACCAACAGATATTGACCATCCGGCGAGAAATGATATTCCCGGATTTTATCGGGAGACTGAAAAATCTTTTGCTTATTCGAGCCATTGGCATGAATGGAAATTAAATCCCTGCCGGAAATAAAATAAACCATCAAGTCCTCTTTGACCCAATGGGTCCCTGGAATAAGCCGCTGGCTGAATGTTGCGACACTTTTGCGCTGATAATTGAACCAATAAATATAACCGGACAAGAGTACCAAGGCTATCTGCCCCATGACCACAAAAATCAGCAAGACTTTGGGAATCAACGTCCGCGGCCGATCACCCGCGATATCCTGAATTTTCAGGAGGACCAGCATCACAACAAAAAATAACAGCCAGGCAATGTTCAGCCAGAGGAGCAATTCAAAATTATTGTTGATAAATTCTGAAATTTTATCAGTCATAGCTCATGATCTCATATTTCGCTGAAAGCCCACCATAACAATTTTGCGGATTAACTCTTCGTAAGTGATCCCAATTTTGTTGGCGGATTGTGCCATTTCATCAATTTTGGCAATGCACGGATTCGCATTAGGTTCGATGATATATATCTTCCCTTCCGGTGTCACGCGGATATCAAAACGCACATAGCCATCCAAATCCAGCGCCCGGAAAGCCCGCTTGCACACCGCGTGGATTTCCTCTTCAACACCATCGGCGAGTTTGCCCGGAAAAACACTCTTGATCCCCCAGCGGTCGCGGTAATCATCATCCCATTTGGCACGGTAAGTGGCAATCCGCGGCTCGTCCTCAGGCAATTGGCCAAACTTTAATTCGCGCGGCGGAAAAACGTTTAATCTTTTACTCCCCAAAACGCTCACATAAAGCTCTCGCCCCTGTACATACTCTTCGGCAATCGCATCCATGCTCATGCTTTCGTGGATAAATCGGATGCGTTCGATAAAAGCCTCCTCGTTATCTACAACCGAGGCCTGGGAAATTCCGCGCGAGGCCTCCTCGCACAAAGGCTTAATGACCACCGGAAGTTTCATCTTTTTAGGAAGCCAAACCCTTTTGCCGCGGTAAAACGTATAAAACCACGGGACTTTAATCCGGTGAAAACTCAAAATTTTTTTGCTCAACGCTTTGTTATTGCATAAAAATAAACTGCCCAAGGAAGCGCCTGTGTAAGGGATATTGAGCATTTCCAAAATTGCGGCGATATTTTTATCCAGGTGCGCTTTATCCTGAAAAATTTCCACCATATTAAAAATCACATCGGGCGGAAACTCTTTGATTTCCTCAAATAATGGCGTGGCATCATTAAAAATACCAAGAATTCTTACTTCATAGCCATTGGCCTGCAGCGCCCCTAAGACATCTCTTTCCGTATACATATTCTCTGGGTCAGACATCTCATCTTTATAATCATAGCCGCGCGGCTTTTGATACGGGCTATTGAACAAAAGCAAAATTTTTAATTTCTTTTTCATTTTTTCTTCTTGCTCTTCTCGCCGCGAAACCAGCCAGTATAGAGATAGTTCATGACCAGAGTCGTGATATAAGTCGTTAATCGCAACACGGCCATGGGCTCTGGATCAGCGGCAGCCAATTTCAATTCCTGACAGCGTTTTTGAATCGTCTTAATAAGCTGATTAATGATATATTTCTTCTCACCGGTCCAAAGGGCAGAACTTTTTAAAATTTCCCGCTGATACTTTTCTATAATATCGGCGGCTAAGAAAACAGGCTGGCCTTCGGGACCTTTTTCACTAAAAATTTTCTTCAAATTTCCATCGTGAAAATCCAGGAAATCTTCGGCGCGGTATTCCCTTTTCTTCTTATAATAATTTGCCAAGGTAATTTTTAAAGTCGAAAGCCGCCAAAATTTCTGCTGGCTTTTGACAATCGGCGCTTGGCCTTGGATCTCGGCCATCACCTCATCGACATAGATGAGCTTTTCTAGCGCGCCCCATCCCCCATATTGATTGCGCCAATCCATATGGGGTGTCAACCAGACAGCAAAGGTCTCAACAAAATCTTCGTCTGGATGATACTGGGCATAATACGCCTCGAGATGCCGAACATAATTTTTGCTATACGGCCGGAAACGGTAGGTGTCTTTATACTCTGCGCGGGGAGAGCCAAAAATATTTTGCCATTTCTTGCGCTTATACAAATTGTAGGCGTAACTGATCGCGTGCCCGGTCTCGTGGCGCAAAAGTTTCATGCACCAGTCTTTGGTTTCCCCTTCAGCTTCCAGCATCATCTTCCGTTCGAGGGCCGTCAAGCGGGAATGCGCTAAATAAAATGGGATGCCGATCACGGTTTCGTTCTGCGGGGTCAGCCATTCATCGGCAAGATAACACGCCGGATAAAATTGCAATCCCTTCGCGGCAAGTTCCTGGTAAAGTTGAGCGATACATTCTTCCAGCCAGGTCCCCTCGATTTTAACGGGCAAGTCACAAATGCGGGTATTCAGCAAATCCTCTTCTGAAATGATGGCGATATCCATAGGATATTTAATTTCCGCAGGCGGGATGGTTTGCGTTTCCATACGTTAGGCGATCTCGGCTTCCAATTTTTCCATAAGCCCTTCGGCCTCGGTAATCAAATTCGCCGGCAATAATTTTAAGGCCTCCGCGTCCTTCGTAAACAAACGGATCGCGTTGAGCAATTTGCGGACAGTCAGTTCACTGCGCCTTTCCCGCTCTTCCTCGGGGTCCACAACCTTGCGCTCTTTTATTAATGCCGTTAAATCCTTACGAATGGCGGCGGCATCTTTACCGTTTTCAAAAATATCTTTTTTTAATTTGATGTAATCGCTTTTATTCAGATCCTTATTTTTCTTAGCCAACCGCAGGATGTTAACAGCTTCATAACCTGGCACCGCAACCGGCGACCGCGACTGCGTGAATTCTTCTTTAAGGTACGCCGGTTCTTCCTGCTCCAAGAAAAAATACGTCTTGAGCAATTTGATGGCCAGCGGCTTTTGCATCCCTAACTCTTCCTGGGTATAATGCTCAAACTTCTCATAACCCCAAGTGTAATACAATTTATCCCGCCAAACGCTATAAAGATTCTGTCCAAGGTTCACCCAGGAAGTTTTAAAATCCTTAGCGTATTGCAACAGCTGCTCGCGCAAGGTATCGCTCAACACATCGGGAATTTTCTGTTGTTTTTTGCCGTCATACAGTGTCGCATCAAATGTTGCCATATCTTTCTCCGTTTCGTTTAAAATTTTATTGCTTCTATTCTAACCTTTGCGGCTATTTTGTGAACAATATTTTTCGCAACCGTCCCCGGCTGTAAGCTCAAGGCATTAGCCGTGCCCGCGGCCACAGCGCTCTTTAAAGCCTGCCAAAAATCTTTATTCCTTTCAAAAGCGCTAATAAATCCGCCAATAAATGCATCCCCGCCGCCAACAGGATTGACACATTGAACCCGCGGCGGCCTGGCTAACCATAACTGGCGGCCATCCGAACCCACCGCCCCGCGCGAGCCTAAAGTAATAAAAACATTTTGAACGCCTAAACATAAAAAGCAACGGACCGCTTCCTTTAATTTTCCTTTGGAATTAAGCTGCTGCCGTAAAAACTGCTGTGCCTCTTGGAGATTCGGCTTAATGTACATTGGCTTGGCTTTCAGGCCTGCTGCCAATGCTCGGCCTTGGCTGTCTAAAAATGTTCGCACTCCTTCCCGCTGGGCAATATAAATCAAGTTGGCGTAAAGCCTTTCTCCTGCATCACGAGGAATCCGTCCCGCGAATACGACCCACGAACACTTTTTCAACAATATCTTAAATTTCTTTTTAAATCTTTGAATATCCAAATAGGAAACCGGCAAACCATCTTCCACACAACGAGTCATTTTATGCGGCTGGGCAAACAGAATCGTTAAATTGATCCTGGCAGGAACGGCACTTTCAACAAAATCGTTTTTGACGCCTTCGTGATCCAATTCTCTTATTATAAATTCTCCCGTGGGGCCGCCCAGCAATCCCGTGGCCAATGTCGGCGTGCCCAAACGTGTCAAGACACGCGAGACATTGATACCTTTGCCACCGGCACTCTGCAGCCTTCGTTCAACAAAAAACCCTCTAGGAGATACGCATTTTTTAATTTGCAGCACTTCATCCACGGCCGGATTTAAGGTAACGGTCAAAACAAATTTTTTCATAAAAAGCTTTTTTTTCTGCTGGCGGACTGCTAAAATTTATTTAGTACAATTTCATGAATAGTGGAATCATTCTAATCAAGCCGCAGGCAAATGTCCATGAGATTTACTCTCAAAACGGACTTATGCCCCATGCCCTTAAAAATTTCTAGCAGCACATTCTTTTTTCTATTTTCTACAACCGTTCTCACCGTTTCAGTGAGCGCGGCGACCTCGCTTCCAGCTTCACGATTTCATATTCAGCAGGAAAAAATCAGACATAAAGATGGCGTTCTTATCGTCCGCCCTAAATCCATTGACTTCAAAATTATCAACCTTATTCAAGCTCATCATATCCGTTCCTTAGAAGATTACGCCGGCTGGCTCAAGCAAAATATCCATTACACAACGGATGAAACACAAGATCACTGGGCTACACCAGAGGAAACTCTCAACATAAAAAAGGGCGATTGCGAGGATTACACTTTTTTAAACGCAGAGGTTTTACAGGTTTTAGGCTACCAGCCGCGTTTTTTAGCGGTGAGAAAAAACCATCGAGCGCATGCGATTTGCGCTTTTCAAGCCGATGGGTATTATTTTTGGTTTGACAACGCGGAATTAAGAAAAACACACACCACAACGCTCAAGGACTTTCTTAAGCACATCCGTGAGCGCCACAATTATCATGCCGTTTCGGAACTTGATCTTAAAACAAGCAAATGGTCAGTACTTGCCCAACCCTCACTATTGTAAATGTCTTTTCCGTTTATATCCGGATGGCAATGGAGGAGATGCAAAAATCCTAACCAACCACACCCCAAAACACTGACAATCCGAAATGGCATCAAGCTATTTTTCTAAACTATTCTTCAAAATAAGTCTTTAACTTTTCCCAGGTCTTTTTTCCAAGAAGCCCATCAGCATTAAGATTATTATCTTTTTGGAATTGAACAATAGCGCGCTTGGTATTTTCTCCTAACTTGCTATCGATAGCGCCGTCATAATACCCGGCTTTTTTTAAGGCGATCTGAACTTGTCCCACGCTTGCCCCGACACGAATAATTTCACCGTCCTTTTTGCTCAACGGTTTTATAGCTTCCTCGCTTGCCATTTTTGTCTTTTTTTGCAGATCTACATTCAAACGATCCACCTCATCCTGCAGGTCAGCGATTTCATCATCCTTTTCCCCTACTTGGCGCTCCAAGTCCGCAACCTGCATTTGCAACTGGTTAAGCGCTGTTTTTTGCTGCGTTGAAGCGCATCCCACCAGAGTCGTGGTCAACATCATCATAACGAATAATTTTGCTAACACGTCTTCCTCCTTTGCTGAAATGTTATGACTTAAGAAATTACCCCTTATCGATATTTTTAAAATTTGTTAACACCCGTATTGTAGCATAAAGTTTTTTTATGGAAATCGATTCTTGAAGAATTTTTTAAGAATTTTTAAGAATTTTGGCGGGGCAAAAAAGACCAGCGGAGGCTTTTGGCTTCCGCTGGTCAGACGTGCTTTTTCAGCACGCATGTTAAGTCAGGGTCGCTGACTTTTTGGGGGAGAGCTCCTTAGACTTCCAAATGATCCCGATTTTGAGCGAGTGACAAAAGCGGACTTTGAATAAAGACTGTTCGCGCGAGATATAAAAATATCCCTTCACCCTGAAATGGAATCTCTCCTCCCTGGTTTTGCTATTTAAGTATTTCTTAATATCAATCCGTGGCGGGCTGATATGCTGTTCAATTTTATCTTCTTTGCTGACAACATATATAAAATGCTTGCGCACCGATGTTTGGCAATCCTGCTCATCGGAAGTTTCGCAGATCGACATCATTTTATGCCGATTTTTTAACGAATGCCGCTTACGGTAAAAAATTTTTCGCATAGGATTTTCCTCAATTTGAGTAACATAGCCGTTTTAAACTCCTCTATGTTACCGATGATGAAAGTATAACACCCATCAACCGGCAAACAAGATGGATAAGGCCGTTTGGGGAAAACGTTTTCAGATTTAACAGAACTTCTAACGTATGGATTGAGAGGAGGTTACGACACAATATTAAGAATGCAGGATTACCGACGCTTTGGGAAAGGAAAAATAACCCGCGGCTCTTCGCCTTTAAGGAGGCGTTTGATATTGTTACGGTGACGCAGCACGACCAAGAGACAGAAAATGACTCCCAAGACCACGATAGCCGTTGACTGGTTGGTCAGCACCATAATAATGGGCAAAAAACTTGCCGCGACAATTGACGCAAGCGACACCAATCCCGTAACTAAAAAAATGCTGCCCCAAATAAGCACCGTGGCAAGCAACACCGGCCGTATCGCGGCAATCTGAATAGTCAATCCAATCAAGACTCCTAAACTGGTAGCAATTCCTTTTCCACCTTTAAAATTTAAAAAAATCGTCCAATTGTGGCCGCAGACAACGACCAAGGAGAGAAGGACATACTGCCAAATTTTGCTCAATCCTAAGACATTCGGCAAAAGCGTAGTTGCCAAAATTCCCTTGCAAATATCAATCAAAAGTACCGCACTCCCCTGTCCCTTCCCCAAAACGCGGAAGGCATTGGTGGCTCCGACGTTACCGGAGCCGTGCCCGCGGATATCAATGCCCTTGAAAACCCGGCCAAAAATATACGCAGTAGGAATGGATCCCAAAAGATAGCTCAGAATAACGGCAATAATGATTTGACTAAACATTTTCGTTTAAAATTTTAATTCCTTTACGGATATATCCTAACCCCGAAATAACAGTAAAAACTACCGTAACATACCAAATGGCCGCTGAAAAGGACCACTGCAAAAGTATCCCTAAGACACAAAAAACTTGAAAAAATGTGGTAACCTTCCCCCATTTTGTGGGATTCACATTAAATTCTCCGCGGACCAAATGGATGATCATCGATCCCAAAAGCAGGATGACATCGCGGCTAATCACGGCCACCACCAGCCATATCGGAAACTGCACACCACCCGGCCCCGGAAAATAAGTACCGATTTTATACAAACACAGAAACGCGCTAATGATAAGAATTTTATCGGCCAAGGGATCAAGGATCGCGCCGGCTTGGGTCTTTTGATTCCTCGTTCGTGCAATATACCCATCGATCACATCTGAAATCACGGCGAAAAGGAATACGCCTAAGGCCACATACCTTAAGTAATCACGCTCGGGGGAATAATACAAAACCGCGGCAATAAAAAAAGGCACCGCCAAAATCCGCCCGATCGTCACTTTATTGGCAAAAGTCAAACCCATATGTATTTCCAAAAACTATTCTTCCAAATTTTCTAATAAAACATTATGTTCCGGACAGGTTTCCACTTTACCGCCGAAACGTTTCCCATCGACCGGGCAATATTTGATAACGCGGTTCGTCCCGGTCAAGGCCTCGGTAACGGACTGAACCGCGGCCTCGGTGGTTTTATCCTTTTTCATCTCCTGTGCGAGATCCCGGAGTTTTTTCTCATCGACCTTTTGTCCGCTCACCGCTCCCACGATGGACTGCAGCGCGGCCGACACTTCTTCGGCGCTCTCGGCAGAAGCCGCCTGCCGGACATTTTTTTTATTCGCCGACGTTGCGCACCCTGCCAGCACGAATAAAAAAATTATAACTGAAAAATAATGTCCTCGCGTCATATCAATGGATAAATCGAATCCGCTGAAGCGGCCAGTAAATCAATTCGGCCCGGCCCACAACATTTTTTTCCGGAACAAATCCCCAAAAACGGCTGTCATGGCTGGAAGCGCTATTATCTCCGAGAACAAAAAGAAAACCCGGCGGGACTTTGATCTTTTTTCCAACATCGCTATACATCCCGCGATTGTAATAATACATATTGTTGATCCGTGGATCTTCAATCAGCTGATCATTGATGTATATGTCCCCGTATCTAATCTCGATGGTTTCGCCCCCAAAGGCAATAAGGCGTTTAATAAAATCCCGTTTCGGGTCCTCGGGATAGACAAAAACAATAATGTCCCCGCGGCTGGGTTTACTGAAGCCAGGAAGCCGTTTGTCGGTAAAGGGAATTTTAGCCCCATAACGCAGCTTATTAACCAGCAGGCGGTCTCCTTCCAAAAGGGTCATGCGCATGGAGCCGCTGGGAATTTTAAAAGCCTGCACCATAAAGGTGCGGATAAACATCGCCATAATAAAAGCGACAACAATCGATTCGACCCACTCGCGAAGCGTTGAATTCTTAGGGCCTAAAACTTTTGTGAGCCATTGGTTTATCTTCTTAAACATGATTTTTCCCTCTATATTTTGAGCGCGGCCAAAAAGGCTTCCTGCGGAACCTCGACATTGCCGATTTGTTTAAGCTTCTTCTTCCCCTCTTTTTGCTTTTCCCAAAGTTTACGCTTACGGGTAATATCGCCGCCGTAACATTTGGCCGTGACATTTTTGCCCATGGCCTTTACCTTGGCACTGGAAATAATTCTCCCATCGGCGCTGGCCTGAATTTTAACTTCGAACAATTGCTGCGGGATGAGATCTTTGAGTTTGGTCACCAAGGCTAACCCTTTTTCATACGCGCGCTCCTTGTGAACCAAGCACGAAAAGGCATCGCACACTTTATCGTTAATCAAAATATCCAACTTCGCAATCTTCGCCGGCAGGTAACCCTTGAATTCATAGTCGATCGATCCATAACCGCGGGTCACGGATTTGATCTGGTCGTTAAAATCCACAATGACTTCCGAGAGTGGGATATCAAAAACAATCCGCATTCTATCCGAGACGAATTCGCTTTTTTGGAAAATCCCGCGCTTGGCCTTGGCCAATTCCATGACTTTATCCATCGACGAAACCGGAGTGAGGATGGAAACTTTTAAATACGGCTCTTCGATACTGTCCATATCACTGGCACCGGGGAGCTGCGAAGGATTCTCTAACTGAATCACTTTTTTTTCTTTCATGATAACGCGATATCCAACGTTCGGTGTCGTAAGAATGAGATTCAAATCATATTCGCGCTGCAGCCGCTCTTGGATCACTTCCATGTGCAGCAATCCCAGAAACCCGCAGCGAAACCCATGGCCAAAAGATTCGGACGTCTCCGGCTCGTGGACAAAACTCGGGTCATTCAGTCGCAATTTTTCAATCGCCTCACGCAGATTCATGAAATCCGCGGCGTTGACCGGATAAACCCCGCAGAAAACTAAAGGCTTCAATTGCCGGTAACCAGGCAGCGGCTTTGGGGCAGGATTTTCCGCCGCCGTAATTGTATCGCCAACTTTAACCTCCTGCGGATTGTGAATATTGCAGGTCATGTACCCAACCTCCCCGCACGATAATTCGTTGACCTTAACCGCCTCAGGGCGGAAAACGCCAACTTCTTCAACGGAGAATTCTTTATTCCGATGCATCATCCGGATGCGCATATCCGGTTTTAGAATACCATTCATAATCCGCACATAAATGATGATCCCTTTATAAATATCATATTTCATATCAAAGATAAACGCCTGCAGGGGCGCATTTTCATCGCCTTCTGGATGAGGAATAAAGGCAAGAATCTTTTCGAAAAGTTCTTTGACCCCAATGCCTTCTTTGGCGGAAACCAGTTGAATGTCCTTTTCCTTAAAACCGAGCGCCTCAACCATTTCTTTTTTTGACAATTCAATATCGGCGTTAACGATATCAATCTTGTTAATTACGGGCAAAATTTCCAAATTGTTATCAATCGCCAAATAATAATTGGCCACGGTTTGCGACTCAACTCCCTGCGAAACATCAACAACCAAAAGCGCCCCTTCACAGGCGCGCAGGGATTTTTCAACTTCATAGGTAAAATCCACATGGCCCGGCGTGTCGATAAGATTAAAAATATAAAATCTGCCGTCATTGGCTTTGTAATCCAGGCGTACCGCTGAGGCCTTGATCGTAATACCGCGCTCGCGCTCTAAGTCCATATCATCCAGCACTTGATTTCTGAATTTTCGTTCGTCGATGGCCCCGGAAAAAAGCAATAGCCGATCCGCGAGGGTGGATTTCCCGTGATCAATGTGCGCGATAATCGAAAAATTTCGAATAAGTGATTTGTCCATGTTTAACTTTCGGCTATCAGTTTTCAGTCTTCAGTCTTCAGCTAAAAGCACTTGGCTGATGACTGAAGGCTGACGGCTGATGATTTATTGCTTTTTAATATATTTCATCATCATCCCCACCACTTCCTCAACGGAGAAGTTCGTGGAATCAATAAAAACCGCATCGTCCGCCTTCTTCAAGGGCCCAACTTTACGCGTCAAATCTTTTTGGTCACGCTCTTGCAATTCTTGCTTCAATTTTTTGGCTTCGACACTTTGGCCTTTTTCTTCCAATTCTCGAATCCTGCGATGGGCCCGCTCCGCAAAATTGGCATCCAAATAAAATTTGTACGCGGCATTGGGAAAAACCACTGTACCGACATCCCGGCCTTCGGCAACAACATTATGCTTTGTGCCAATTTGCCGCTGCCAGTCCACCATGATCGCGCGCACCTTTGACGCACGGGCAATATAAAACGTATTATTGGTCACCTCCAGTGTGCGGATCGCTTCAGTAACGTCCCTCCCGTCCAACAAGACACGCAAACCATTTTGGCTGTCTTCTTTAAAATCAATCGCCGTTCCCATTGCCAAAATAACCAGCGCGCTTTCATCCTCCAGATCCGCCTTAAGCTGCAGCGCTTTGAGTGTCAAGGCGCGGTACATCGCACCGGTATCGAGATAAGAAAAAAGCAGCCGCCGGGCCAATTGTTTGGCCACCGTGCTTTTCCCTGCTCCGGCTGGCCCATCGATTGTGACCACCGTTGTTCGCACCGCACTACTCACGTTTTTCAATACTGTCGCGTTTGGTTTTGGATTTCTGAAAATGGTCGTTTAGCCCCTGCTCATCTTTCGCTAAAATCATTTTGCGGATTGCGGAAAGATTTTTTACAACCTCATCGAGGGACTTAACGATATTTTTGGGATTCGCCAGACAGATATCAGTCCACATCTGCGGCGAGGAGGACGCAATGCGTGTTGTGTCCTTAAACCCTTGGACGGAAAATTCCAAATATTCTGCCGGAATCGTTTCGACCAAGGAATAGGCAACGGCATGCGGGAGATGGCTGATATAAGCTAAAATTTTGTCATGTTGATCGGGTGCTAGAAATTTTACATGGGATCCCAAATTCGTCCAAAAATGTTTCACTTTCTCCTTGGCCAGACGGTTGGTTTGATCCATCGGCGTCATGATACAAACTGCGCCCTCGAACAACTCTGCGCTGGCATGGGTGGGCCCTTTTTTCTCAGACCCGGCCAAAGGATGTGACCCCACGAACATCGGATAAGATGGCAAATTCTTTTGTGCGGCTTCCACGATCGAGGCCTTGGTGCTCCCAACATCCGTGACGATGCAATACCGGCTCAAATAGGAAGCAATCAACGGCATTAAATTGATAATCGTTTTAACCGGTGTCGCTAAAATAACTAAATCGGCGTTATGCACAGCCGTCTTTAAATCCTGCGCCGCATGATCAATGATTTTATGCTCCAAGGCGTAATTGAGAGATGCGGCGGTATGAGAGAAACCCACAATCTCGCGAGCCACATTCTGTTTTTTGATCGCGAGCCCTAAAGAGCCGCCAATCAGCCCAACCCCGATAATGGAAATCCTTCGAAATAATGGCGTGCGCAAAGGCATAGAAGATTTAAAAATGTGTCCTAACACAGCTGGCTCCTTGATTAAATTAACAAATCTACGATGCTAAACTAAATTTCACGCGAGACAGCTGTCGCGATTAATTGCAGATCCTTGACGAGCACGCTAAAATTTTCCGGAATCAAAGACTGCGGCCCATCCGATAATGCCTCCTCAGGATTTTCATGCACTTCAATCATTAAGCCATCACATCCGGCAGCGACGGCCGCCTTGGCCGCGCTGGGCACTAATCCCCACCGCCCGGTTGCATGGCTTGGATCCACGACAATTGGTAAATGAGACAATTGCTTCACAACCGCAACAGCGTTAATATCCAAGGTGTTGCGGGTAGCTGTTTCAAATGTCCGGATTCCCCGTTCACACAATATCACATTAAAATTCCCCTGCGAAAGGATATACTCCGCCGACATCAACAAATCTTTAATCGTAGCACTCATACCGCGTTTGAGCATCACGGGTTTTTGGGTCAAGCCGACTTCTTTGAGGAGTGAAAAATTTTGCATATTTCTTGCCCCTATTTGAAAGACATCCACGTATTTAGCGATGAGCCCCACATCGCGCGGATCCATAACTTCCGTGACCGTGGCAATGCCGACCTGTTTGCCAACATCGGCCAAATATTTCAATCCTTCCTCACCCAGACCCTGAAAATCATAAGGTGAGGTTCTGGGCTTAAAGGCACCACCGCGCAAAACCGTTGCCCCTGCCCGCTTCACTTGAGTGGCCAAGGACAATAAAGAATCAAAATCCTCGATCGAGCACGGCCCAGCCATGAGCACAATTTTTTTGCCGCCCACCTTCACATCTTTGCCGATGGAAACAATCGTGTCTTCTCTTTTGAATTCACGCGAAACAAGTTTATACGGCGCTAAGACGGGCATGACCCGTTCCACTCCCGGGAATATTTCCAAAGGCGTATTGCGTAATACATCTTCGGGTCCGATAAAGCCAATAATCGTCCGCTCCACCCCGCGCGAGATATGAGCGCTCAGCCCTAATTTCTCGGCTTTTTCAATGATATGCTGAATCTGCTGTTCCGTTGCGTCGGGTTTAAGAATAATAATCATAAGACCTCCTTCAAAACCTCCAAAAATCGCTTATTTTCGTTTTCCATTCCAATCGTCAGACGGATAAAATTCCGCAATCCCCAAGGAGACATGTCGCGCACAATGACCCCTCGCTTGAGCATTTCCCTTGCCACTTCGCTGCTATTGCGTTTCACATCAAGCAAAATAAAATTTGCCGCGCTTTCCCTAAACAATAAATTCAGTTTTTCCAGTGCGGCATAAATAATCTTTTTTTGTTTGTGAGTATACCGGACAACGCGCTGATAATACGCCTGATCTTTCAAGCACGCCAAGGCCGCCGCCTGTGCTACGGAATTCACATTGAACGGTTCCCGTACCCGATTTAAGATCTCAACAACTTCCTTATCGGCGATGCCATACCCCACCCGCAATCCTGCCAAACCGTAAAGCTTTGAAAACGTCCGCGTGATAATGACATTTTTATAATCACTCAACAATTTAAGCGTATCGGGATAATCTTTTTCCAACACATATTCAAAATAGGCCTCATCGAAAAAAATAATAATATCACGTCGAAGATTGCTTAAAAAATCTAAAATTTCGCTGTGCGTGACATATGTCCCGGCCGGATTATCGGGATTACCAATAAAGATCATTTTGGTCTTTTCCGTGACCGCTCGCTTCATATTGTCCAAATCATAAAAAAAATTACGCAAAGGAACAGCCTTGATTTTGGCACCGGCTAATTTCGCGGCGATTTCATAAATAAGAAAAGACGGCTTGGCGATCACGACTTCATTCCCAGGCTCAACGAAGGCGCGGATAGCCATAACAATGATCTCATCCGACCCATTGCCAAAAATGAGTTGTTCTGGAGCCACCTTGAGGCGTTTGGCAAGCTCTTGCCGGAGATAAAAGCACTGCCCATCAGGATAACGATTAAGACTTTTTGCCTCGGCAGCGATAGCCTGCAGGACTTTGGGTGAGGGAGCAAATGGACTTTCATTCGAAGCCAATTTAACAACCTGTTTTAATCCCAATTCGCGCTTGACCTCCGCGATGGGTTTTCCCGGGACATAAGGTTCAGCCCGCAGCACATGCCGATTGACGATTGTTTTCATAAAATCACACCGGGTAAGAACCCAAAATTTTTAAATATTTGCACATATCTTCCAATTTCGCGAGGGCCCGCTTGGCATTTCTATCCAAACGATGGCCTTCGAAATCCACAAAAAAATAATAATCCCAGGCCCGTCTTTTTGAAGGCCGCGATTCAATTTTCGTAAGATTAATTTTATTTTGATAAAAAGGAGTTATCATCGCGTGCAGCGCGCCCACCTTATCTTTGATGGAGAATAAAATCGAAGTGCGGTCATGTCCCGTTGGCTGAGCCTCTTGGGTGCCAATCACCAAAAATCGCGTCGTGTTATTGGCAATGTCTTGAATATTCCTGCGCAAAACCGGCAGTTTGTAAACTTCCGCGGCTAAAACCGAGGCAATGGCTGCACTACCTTTTTCGTGCACGGCTGTGCGCGCCGCCTGGGTCGTTGAAGAAACAGAAATCTGGCCGGCCTTAGGCAAATGCTCTAGCAGCCAATTCCGGCATTGACCAAAAACCTGCGGATTCGAATAAATCTTTTTGATTTTATCTAAACGCGCTTTGGATAAAAGATTATGGGAAATTGGGCAGAGAATCTGAGCGCAGATTTTTAGATCCGAATCAACGAACATATCTAACGTGTGCGTCACCGCGCCTTCGGTAGAATTTTCGATGGGCACAATCCCATAATCACATTCGTCACGCTCAACCTTTTGAAAAACTTCCAGGATTGTATTGCATGACTGATAATTCACCTGAGAGCCAAACTTTTTTAAAGCGGCGGCATGCGTAAATGATCCCTGCGTTCCCAAATAAGCAACATCTTTAATTCTTTCCAGGGAAAGTGAAGAAGACATAATCTCACGATAAATAGCATCCAGCGCTTCGAGAGAAACTGGGCCTTGATTGAGTGAGGCGATGTGCTTAAGCACTTGTTTTTCCCGGCCGGGAGAATAAATGCCTTTCTTACTTCTCATTTTCTCCTGCCCGATCAAAAGGCTGATTTTGGCGCGGTCATTTAATAACGCGACGATTTTTTTATCCAGGGCATCAATTTTTTTTCGCAGACTTTCGATACTCATATTTAGGCCTCATCATGATCCGATGACAATTCTGATTCTTGTTTAAGAATATTGGCCAAACGTGATTCGGGCTGAACTTCCAGCGGCAAGTTGACCGCCTCGTCATTATTTTCTGGCGCGCTAACCTGTTCCATAGCCTCCTTTAAATTAGGCTCACCCATGAGGGGCAGGTCATCGCGGTTTCCCTTTTCAATCTGATCCAATCGTGAAGAATCCAAAACCTGCTCTTCAAGCGCAGCAGGTTGTTGAAAAATTTCAACAACGCTGGGCGGATTATTGATACCTGTTTCGACAACGGCTGGAGCCTGTGGAGCCGCCTCGACAACTGGGCCCTCTCCAGAAGCTTGAACAGGCTGCAGTGATGGAAACTCTTCTAGTTTCGGCAGGTCGGATAGAGACTTCAAGCCAAAATATTCTAAAAATTGTTTTGTCGTTCCATAGAGAAAAGGCCGCCCAGGAATATCTTTTCGCCCAACAGCTTTAATCAATTCTTTATTTAACAAATGCACCATGACCCCATCCGAATTAACTCCGCGAATCAATTCCACATCCGCGCGCGTCACGGGTTGTTTATACGCAATAATGGCTAAAGTCTCCAGAGCGGGTTTCGATAAACGCTCCTTATGGCGGGTTTTATAAAAACTGCGCACATACGAGGCATAGAGCGGGTTGGTCAACATTTGATAGCCCTCGGCGATTTCAACGACCAGCATGCCGCTTTTTTTCTGCTCGGATTCGTCTTTGAGATTTTGGATGATCTGCTTCAATTCCGCCGCACTAACGCCCTCCATGACCTCTTTCATCTGCTGCAGCGTCACCGGCTTTTCATTAACAAATAACAAGGCCTCAACCACACCTTTGACATGATCCATCGATGCCTGGTCCATTACGCTTTTATCCTTTGTTTATAAATCTCATTTAATAAATCTTCCGCTGTTTTGATCCCCGTGGAACGCTGTAGGGCTTTTTGAATCATTTCGGCAGCTTCCAGTCGTTTATACTGCAATTGCAAAAGAACGGCGAGTGCTTCTTCCTGCCAAACCTCAGCGGGTTGTGTGGCAGCTCGCTGGGCAGCTACACCTTTATCTTGAATCAAACCGTATTTACCGACTTTGCCCTGCAGTTTGGCAATAATTTCCCTGGCTTTTTGCACGCCTATCCCGGGCAAGGTCTGAAGAAATTTATGGTTTCCCTCCTCGATAGCCGTGGCAATTTCTGAAATAGGTTTATTAAAGGCCTTGATCGCCGCGCGCGGCCCGATGCCGGAAACTTTAATAAACTGCAGAAAGAAATCCCGTTCCACTTCGTTTAAGAAGCCTACCATAACCGGAAAACCGCTTCCCGTCCCGATTTGAAAATAATGATAAACAATTAAATCAACATGGCTGTCGGAATTCAAATGCTGATCAATACGGCTTAACACCGACCCCGGGACTAAAATCTCGTAATGCACCCCTTGGACATTGAGGATCAACGACTGCTCTGCCTTTTGAATCAATTTACCCGAGAGTTTAACAATCATAGTGATCGGCTGTGAATATGCACATATCCCAGCGCTAAGGCCAACGCGTCACTGGCATCCGGAGTCAGTTGACTTTGCTCAATCTTGAGCATATGTGCTACGACTTGCTGGGTCTGAAGCTTCGAGGCATTGCCATTTCCCACTAAGGCGATGCGAATCCGCTTCACACTATGCTCCACAAGTTTAATCTTCCGCTGCGCGCATAAAAGGCAAATCACTCCGCGCACATGGCCCAGCTTACATGCCGTGACCGGGTGGTTGTAATGCGCATATAATTTTTCAAGGACCATGACATCCGGTTTATGCTCAACCAGAAGCTCATCGAGATATTGATAGACCTTCGCAATTCTATTTTGTATTAAATCGTTTTGCTTGGGCTCGATTGTTCCTGTTTCGCGCAATTTAATGCTTGCCATGTGCTGTCCTTCAAAATCGATAAAACCATATCCGGTTGCTTTTAATCCAGGATCGATCCCTAAGATTCTCATGATGAGCCAGCGACTTTTTCTAAATCTTCCTCAGAAATATCAAAATTCGCATGAACCGCCTGCACATCCTC
This sequence comes from uncultured Planctomycetales bacterium, assembly GCA_964359575.1. Taxonomy (GTDB): domain Bacteria; phylum Omnitrophota; class Gorgyraeia; order Zapsychrales; family GWA2-47-8; genus 2-02-FULL-48-11. Next base: position 31,620 of record CAYHTV010000001.1, on the reverse strand, counting down.
ATGATCCTCCAAAAATTCCAAAAGGGTTAAAATATTTTTAGCATCTTCGCCTTGAACTTTCACTGTTGAGTTTGGAATCATCGTAATTTCCGCAGTGTCGGGCATGATTTTTTTTGCTTCCACGACTGCCTTGACGGATTCGAAAACCGAAGGGTCACAGGTGATTTCATAATAACTCCCCTCCGATTTAATATCATCAGCGCCTGCATCCAGGACAATATTCATAAGCTCCTCTTCGCCAATTTTATTTTTCTCGATAGACAAAAAGCCTTTCTTTGTGAACATCCAGGCGGTGCTCCCAGCGCCGGCCAAACTCCCATTTTTCTTAGCAAGAATGTTACGCACTTCTGCGGTGGTGCGGTTCTTGTTATCGGTTAATCCTTCAATAAGAAGTGCCACGCCGCCCGGGCCATAAGCGTCAAAGACAACCGTTTCATAAACCACCCCTGGCAGTTCTCCGGTACCCTTTTTAATCGCGTTCTCTACGTTTGAGCCAGGCATATTAATAATCTTGGCACGGGCAATGGCCGTGCGCAGGCGCGGATTTTTATTTGGATCCCCGCCGCCCGCTTTAGCGGCTGCGGTGACCTCGCGTATAATTTTTGTAAAGGCCGCTCCTCTTTTAGCATCCGTGGCGCCTTTTTTATGCTTAATTTTAGCCCATTTTGAATGACCTGACATCGAACTTCCTCCTGTTTTCTATATTATTGACCTTTGTAGAACCAAAAGAATTGAAGTAGTCAATATTGGCCTTTGTCTCCTCAATGATAAATTCAAATTTTTTTCTTTAGTTGTACAAAGGCCCATAGATAATTGAGCAGACCAATAAGCCGAGTTATGTTCCTCATGATGTTTTTAGGCATGAGGGGTAGTTATCTCACTCACTCTAAGAGATTACTCTCTTGACTCTTGCAGCCTACCCGAAGATAATAACGAACCGGATCGATTCGTGCCCCATTATTTTGCTAAGGCTCTCTTCCTATTTGGCCTTGCTCCATGTAGAGATTGCTCGTTTCACTTCCCTCGATGTAAACACCGAGATCATCGTCACTGTAGCTCTAATCCGTTCCTAGATTTCCACTGATTGATTTTATTCAATCGATAAACCAGTACTATGTTACTTTAATTTTATTCAGAGGAACATAGTACAGTACTGTGTCCCTCTATGTACATAATTTCGGAAACACAGTACTAGGATCGTCCCGCATTACCGGGATACATTATCCTGCGGAGCTCGGACTTTCCTCCCCGGTGTAAAACACCGAGGCAACCACCTTGGCCTGCTCTTTTTTTATAGCTTGGGTCGCCAACTTATCGGCGTCTTGATTTTGCTCACGGGGAATACGCTTAATTTGGATATGCTCAAATTTCTTCCCCGCTTCCTGAGCCTTAGCAAAAAGTAATTTCAAATTCTCATTTTTAATCTGATAGGTGCCGGTCAACTGATAATAAAGCAGTTCACTATCGGTATAAATTTTTAACTGCTGGGCTTTAAGCCCTGCCGCCGCCTTCAGGGCGCAAACTAAGGCCGTGTATTCGGCAATATTATTGGTGGCTTCCCCTATTGATTGTGCAATCTTTTTAACAACCTTGCCGTTTTCCTTAATAACCACCCCGATGGCTGACGGCCCCGGATTGCCGCGGCACGCCCCATCGGTAAATATTTCCAAAACTTTCATCAAAGATCATCCTCAAGATATAAAATCCGCGCGCACATTTCACAGATCATCAGCTTTTCATGCATCTTGATTTCGTTGACAGATTGGGTGGTCACGTTCATATAACATCCCCCGCATACTTCGTTCTGCACCGGAACAATGGCGATACCGTTTCGTTTCTCTAAAATTCTTTCGTACCGCAGCAAAATTTCTTTATCAACCTCCGGAGATTGCTGATTCCGCTGGCTCTGTAAAACTTTGACCTTATCCTGAAAAATTTTAACAGTATCTTCAATTTCTTTTTTCTGCGCTAAATAGAATTTTTCTTCTGCCGCGAGAAAGGCTTTCTCCTTCTCAATTTTAGCATTAATGGCGTCGGATTCATCATACGAAGCCAATATTTTCTCTTCAAAGATTGATTTATTGGCCTTAAGCGTTTCGATCTCGGTTAACTTGGCAGTATATTCTTTGTTCGTCTTGATTTGGAAAAGTTGTAAATTGGCTTTCGTGATTTCATCTTCTTTTGTTTTCAGATCCAATTCCTTGGCTTTGCGGTCCAAATAGATCGCCTTAACCTTCTCCTCGAGCTGCTTTAAAGCCGCCTTTTGATTCTCAAATTTTTCTTTGAGCTCGCTCAACAAAGCCGGCCGTTCTTCCAATTCCTTTCTGTAATCGAAAATTTCTTTATCGATTTTTTGCAGCTCGATGAGCTTCTTAATTTGATCGCGAATGGAAACCTGTGGCACGTGTCATGGTCCTTATCATTTATTGGCCTTGATCTGCGGCATTTAAAAAGACGCTGTTATCCTTCTAACGTTTTTGCATGGAAAATAGACTGGTGGGCATAGAAGGACTCGAACCCTCGGCCTCTGCCATGTGAGGGCAGCGCTCTAACCAGCTGAGCTATACGCCCTGAAACAACTTTTCTCTGGGCCCACCTGGACTCGAACCAGGGACCAATTGATTATGAGTCAACTGCTCTGACCGACTGAGCTATGGGCCCGAATAAATAGCTAATCAGTCGATTTTTACGAATAAAATTTATTTTTAAGCATATCATATGCGGTATATCTTTTCAACAGAATTAATCGCGGAAATGAGGCCAGAAAATAAAAAAGAGGTTCAAAAATGACTATTGATCAATGAGTTACAAACCTTTGCCTCATCGAACGCTATTCATTAACCACTTTTACACTTAGATTGGCAAAAGGTTTAACCCCTTTAATACTCATATTATAAGAGCACGAAAGGTTAAGCTGCCCGGGCGTTTTGAGCCCTTCTCCCAAAAATGTCCGGCGCACCGACTCTTTGGATTTAACGACTAGGTCTTTTGTCCCAAGATTTCCTCTTTGCTGCGTGCCCCAAATTTTATTATTAAACTGACAATACAAACTCGCTTCGTTGATCTCATGAACAAACATGTGATGGTTAGTGACATTTTTCAACTCTACTTCGAATTCAATAGGCTCTTTGACTTTATAGGAGGCTTTCGTTGGTTTCAAAATCATTTGTAACGGCACAAATTTTTGCTGATACTCGGCCAATAATTCGCCGTGGAGATTGATAGCCTTCAAAATATCATAATGCCCTTTGCCATAAGTCATTTTTTCATATCCGGCAAATTTGATGTCCAAAAAAGGAAAAGCAAAATTGAACGCGTACCGGCCTTGTTCCTGAAAAATACGATTATCCATCGGGACAATCGTAACCGCAAATTCATACGGCTCTCTTTTCATCTTTGCATCCAATTGTGGACGTTGATAAACAATCGCATAAACCCCTTGTTGATTTTCATACATTGTTTGTTCGGCAAACTGTTCGAGCTCGGGATGCTTAGCTTTAACTCTTAAGATTTCATCATAAATATTAAGCATGACTTGATTGGCGATCGCTTTTATCTCGGAGTCAAGGACAGGTGGATTGTCACCAAACGCCGGAGAGATTAAGATCATCCCAAATAAAATCATTGAAAATCTTAAAATTTTACAAAATTTTATCATGCCCTGATTCCAAAAAAGCAGCCCGCCCCTTGCTGCGGAGCAGGCTGCTTTTGACTTAATACACGGTTATTTTAGACAATCCCTTCATCTTTTGATGCCATATCAAGAAAGGCCTTTATCCGTCGAGAACGTGTGGGATGGCGCAATTTGCGTAAGGCCTTGGATTCGATCTGCCGCACACGCTCGCGCGTGACGTTAAACTCACTGCCAACTTCCTCTAAGGTGCGGGTGGAACCATCGTGAATTCCAAATCGCAATTCCAAAATCTTTCTCTCCCGTTCATCAAGTGTCGACAAAACGGACGATATTTCTTCCTTCAGCATAGATTGCACCGTCGCATTGGCCGGTGAGACCGCCTTACGATCCTCAATAAAATCTCCAAAATGCGTATCACCTTCATCCCCGATGGGGGTTTGCAAAGAAATTGGCACTTGCGAAATCTTTAAAATTTCCTTCACTTTACTGATCGGGATGCGCATCTGTTTGGCAATTTCTTGAGCGGTGGGTTCTCGGCCATATTCCTGGACAAAGAGACGAGAAACACGAATAATTTTATTAATCGTTTCCGTCATGTGAACCGGAATACGGATCGTACGCGACTGGTCGGCAATGGAACGGGTGATCGCCTGGCGGATCCACCAAGTGGCATAGGTAGAAAATTTATATCCCCGTTTATATTCAAATTTCTCCACCGCGCGGATCAGCCCCATGTTCCCTTCTTGAATAAGATCCAAAAAAGAAAGGCCGCGATTGATATACTTTTTGGCGATGCTCACAACCAATCTTAAGTTTGCCTCAACAAGGAGTTTCTTGGCTTTGTTAAATTTGGCTTGGCGGACTTTAATTCCCTTAAACTGTTCCTTCACACTATTGATAGATTCGCCAATCTCGCGTAAAAGTTTCGCCTTTTCCTTGCGCAGCTCTTTAACATTCTCAACTTTACGCTTTCCTTTAAATATTCTATCAATCCGCTCCACACGATCGATAATCTCGGTAATTTTAGCAACAATTTCTTCGTTGATGTTGGAGGTGAGCTTGAATTCGGCTAAGGCCTTGGCGGATTGATCTGTCCCCAGCCGCGCGTGCCGGACTCGCTCAATGATTCTTTTTAAATCACGGATCAATTTGGGACGCCGCTCTAACTCATCTTTGATAACGTCTTCAACGTTAGTCTCTTCCTTTAAGACGCTATTGATGATGCGCAGGGCTTCCTTGCGTGCGAATGCTGTTTTAAAAAGCGCCTCGGCAAATTTATTTTCTGTCTCTTCGATGCGCTTAGCGAGGCTGATTTCATCTTCGCGCGACAAAAGCGGAATAGATCCCATCTGTTTGAGATACATCTTGACAGGGTCATCGAGGGGGATGAACTTATCCGCATAAACATCTTCTTCTTTATTTTGCGCTTCGCGCAGACGGCGGATTTGCTGTTCTCGGGATTCTACATCTTCCAGCGCATCCCCTCCCGGCTCCTCTTCCGACTCAATGATTTTGATATCATTTCCATCGAGAATGTCAAAAACTTGGTCCATGTCCTCCGAGGAATTATCTTCCGATAAGGTTGTATTCACATCCTCATAGGTCAGGAATCCTTTCTTCTGGCCCAGCGTCACAAGCTTTTCGACATCCTGCTTGAAGTCTTGGTCCCTGCTGGCTTTATTCGATTGTTTAACTTGCTTTTTCATACGACCCTTTCATTTGCGCTTTAACAAATATATGAATACGCCGTGGCATAATCAAGAAAACTCCTCACTTCGTTCGTACTGATTTTCCCTTAAATATTTTAGAGGAAATCAGTACAGCACTTACTTCCTCTAATAATTTTTAGAAAAGTAAGTGCGTCGTAACTTCTTTGCTGTATGGCTTTCCTAAAAAAATTAAAAATTCCAAAAAGTTTTAACCTCTATTTTTAATCAATTGGTTATACTGCTCTTTTAGCTGGTTAAGAATATCCTGATTTCCGGTGACCTCGGCCGAACGGATTTTCACCAGCAGTTCCTGACGCTGCGATTTGAGGCGCTCGTGAATAATCCGATCTAAGCAATCGCGGTGCATTTTATTTTTATCAACGACCATGGTTTCTTCGTGGACCGTCAAACCCGCAATGATATTACGAATGCGCTGATCGTCAAAGCTATTCATTAACACCAAGGGATTGATTTCCTTCCCGCCGTCAAACAATTTAAAAATTTCATTGATGATCGCGCGGATATTTTCATCGCGAAAATCTGATAAATAAATTTCTTCTTTGGTCAATTGGACAAAATTTTCGCCTTCCATCAGCAATTTGAGGATGCTTTCTTCGACCCGGCGCGGCGGTTCCTTACTGATAACTCTCGACCGCGGCAGCTCTTTCGATTCACGGCGCGAATTGGAAAGCATCTTCTGCAGCTGCGCGATCAACGCTTCCTGAGAAATTGCTAACGCCTGAGCTAATTGCTTCATATACTCAGATTTGATAATGGCATTCTCAAACTTATTGATCGTGGTGAGCATCTCACCCGATATTTGCGCCCGGCCTTCCACCGTCCGGCTATCGAAATGCTGCTTTAAAGCCGCCAATTTATAATCAAATAAACTCTGCGCTTTCTCAATTCGCTCGCGCAAAGCCGCTGCGCCAAATTTGCGGACAAAGGAATCCGGATCATCACCTTGAGTCAAAGTGGCGACCTTAACATTCATTCCCTCCTCAATGAGCAAATCAAGGCTGCGCAGCGTAGCCGACTCTCCTGCCTTATCCGTATCATACAGCATGATAATATTACGGGTATAGCGCCGGAGCAGCCGGATTTGTTCAACCGTTAAGGCTGTCCCCAGCGAGGCCACCACATTAGACACTCCCGCTTGATACGGCATAATGAAATCCATATATCCTTCGACAACAACAACCGCGTCTTCCTGCGCCACCGCCTGCTTAGCTATCGGCAGGCCGTATAAATGCTGGCCCTTCACATAAATTTCGGTCTCTGGCGAATTGATATATTTTGCCGCGTCGTCCTTTTTTATTGCCCGGCCGCCGAACGCGACACACTGCCCTTTAACATCAAAGATCGGAAACATAATACGGTTGCGGAACCGGTCATAATGGCCGTCCTGCTTCTCGCGTGCGATAATGAGCCCCGCCTTCTCCATGAGGCCGGCATTAATATCTTTCTTTCTCAAAAAATTTAACAAGCTGTCCCACTGATCCGGCGCAAAACCCAACTTAAACTTTTCAACAATTTCCAAGCTTACCGCGCGCTGCTTCAAATAATCTCTGGCCTGTGTGGCTGCGTCATCCCGGCTGGCCATCAAATGGTGATGAAAAAATTGCGCGGCCAGCTCATGCGCGTGGGAGATAGCTTGCTTGCGATCCTTGACTTGAGGATTGACTGTTTCTCGCTCAGGGATCGTGATCCCCGCGCGTTCGGCCATCCGGCGAACCGCCTCCGGAAAATCCAAATGCTCTTGTTTCATGACAAAGGTAATAGCATTTCCTCCTTCGCCGCAACCAAAACAATGAAAAATCTGCTTATCCGGATTTACCACAAACGAGGGCGTCTTTTCATTATGAAAAGGGCACAATGCCTTATAATTACGCCCGGCCCGTTTAAGCGGGATATAGGCAGTCACTGTCGTAACGATATCGGCGCGCTCTACGATCTCTCGGATAATTTCTTGTGGAATCATTCCCATGGCTATTAATTTCTTATTGACCTTTGTAGAACCAAAAGAATTGAGGTAGTCAATATTGGCCTTTGTCTCCTCAATGATAAATCCAAATTTTTTTCTTTAGTTGTACAAAGGCCCATAGTGTCGCGCGCGGGTAAACACTGCAACGGTATGAATGCTACTTTTTCTTCTGGTGACTCTGTTTTTGGGCTTGCGCTAATACCTGAAATGCGTGTTCATTCAACTGCTCATCAGGGAAAAACTTAACCACCACATTATCATAACAATACCGGTACACTTTTGGCGAAAAATCCAACAAATAAAAACCGGAAAAAGACTGCCTGGAAATTTTTTGAAAATACTCATTCCCCGAGACCAAAAAGACCATGAAGATCAAACCGCACACAAACAAACTGCGCACAAAGGAAAGAGAAGCTCCTCCCCACTGATCCACTGCCGGATGGGTCTGCGCTTTAATAAGCAGCATCCAACCGTTAATAATTAACTTAAATATCACATACACCGTTAACCAAATGAGTAAAAAAGCAAAAAAATCCTGTACACCCCTGGGCATAAAAAGCTTTTCATGCAAGAAGTCAGAAAAGCGTGTGTAGTAGTGGAGTATCACAAAATTTGCCATGACAACACCAAGTAAAGCCAAAAACTCTACCAGGATATTGCTCTTAATCCCAGAATAAACAATTCTGAAAATAATAATAACGATCAGAATGTCAATCCAGTTAAAATTGACAAATAAGTCATCAATCATAGATAAAATTCTGCCTTAGGTGCTCAAGTATAACATACAGCCTTGTTTAATGTCAAGAAAACGCTTACATGAAACATCGCCTTTAAAACGACTGTAAGCTGTTGATAATTATTGCCTTATGATATTTACTCCCCAGGGGCAACAGCCCACGACCTTGACAACGCAAACGAAAAATGGTATCTTTCCAAAGCACTAATAATTAACTACCCATTTTGATATGTATGTGCGGTCACAAAAAAATATTATTTTTAGTAATAAATTTCTTAATTATAAGTTAAAATATTGAATACAAAAAACCTATGGAAATCATGGATAAACCAATAGCCAGAGATATGGAAAGCCTTAAAGGCCAGCTTGACCAAGCGCAGAAAGAACTCTCCGTCCTTTATGACATCAGCAATGCGATGCGCACCACGCTCGAGCTTAACCATATCATGTACATCATTCTAACCGGCGTGACCTCTCATGAGGGATTAGGCTTTAACCGGGCCATTCTTTTCTTGGTCAATAAACACGAAAGGTGCCTGGAAACCAAAATGGCCATCGGCCCAGCATCGGGAGAACACGCTGATCAAATTTGGACCTATATCAAAGAGTCAGATCAAAAGCTTGAAGATCTCATCGCCGCTGACAAATTGTCTCTGATACAAAATTCGTCCACGCTTTATGAGGCCGTCAAAAATTTAAAAATTCCGCTTTATGCCAGTGACGGCAGTTTACTCGCCATGGCATTTCATAAAGGAACCCCTTTACTGCTGCGCGGGCCGGAACTCGATCCATACCGCAATTCCCCTCTCCTGCAAACTTTTCATAGCAGTGAATTGATTGTCGCTCCGCTTAAGGGGAAGGAAAAAATCATCGGTCTCATTGTGGCTGACAACTTATTTACCCAGAAGCCGATTACACCGCAAGACGTCAAAATTTTTGTCATGTTAGCCAACCAGGCAGGACTTGCCATCGAAAATTCGCAGCTCTATGAAATGGTTGTCCAAAAAAGCCACACCGATTCCATCACGCAAGTCTGGAATCACGGATTCTTTCAGCACATTCTTTCCGAAGAAATGGAAAAGACCCAAAAGAGCAGCGAAAAATTGACTTTACTGATGATCGACATCGATAATTTTAAAAAATTCAATGATACCTACGGCCACCAAAACGGGGACATCCTCTTGCGTGAATTAGCCACATTATTGAAAAAATCATCCCGCGATCGGGATTTCGTTTGCCGCTACGGCGGAGAGGAATTTTCGATTGTTCTCACTCAAACCAGCAAAGAGCAAGGTTTTGACATCGCCGAACGGATGCGTGAAGAAATTGCGCATCACGATTTTTCTAAATTTCATTTGAATCAAAATTTGAATATTACAGTCAGCATTGGCTTAGCCACTTTCCCCGATGATGCCCAGAGCAAGGAAGAGTTGATTGCCAAGGCCGACAAGACCATGTACATTGCCAAATTTGCCGGAAAGAATCAAACCTGCGTGACTGACAAGGAAAAGATTTAATCTCAGCTGGAAATCTTATGGGCCTTTGTACAACTAAAGAAAAAAATTTGGATTTATCATTGAGGAGACAAAGGCCAATATTGACTACCTCAATTCTTTTGGTTCTACAAAGGTCAATAGATGATTTAAACGCCCGCCGCAACTTCTTCCTGATTCTTATTCTTCTCTTCTTCTGAAAATTTTACCGAGACAATACTAGAAACCCCTGTCTCTTGCATGGTGATGCCATACATCACATCCGAACTGGCGATGGTGCGTTTATTGTGGGTAATAATGATAAATTGGGCGATCTTCGCAAAGTCTTTGAGCAGATAACTGAAGCGGCCCACGTTAGATTCGTCCAAAGCCGCATCGATTTCATCGAGAATGCAAAATGGACTGGGGCGCACCTTAAAAACTCCGAAGATAAGCGCGATGGCGGTTAAAGATTTTTCCCCGCCGGAGAGAAGGCTGATATTCTGTAATTTCTTCCCGGGGGGACGGGCCACAATCTCAATACCTGATTCTAAAACATTTTCTTGATCTAACAAAACCAACTGGGCTTCCCCTCCCCCAAAAAGCATCCGGAAATAAATCCTAAATTCTTCGCTGACCCGGGTGAAGGTCTCCATAAACATCTGACGGGTCTTACGGTTGATCTGCGTGATAGTTTTATGCAGCGAATCCTTCGCTTCCAAAAGATCGCTTTGCTGCTTGGTTAAAAACTCAAACCGCTGTTTTAATTCTTCAAATTCTTCAATCGCGACCAAATTCACCGAGCCAAAAGACTCACAGCGCTTTTTCAGACGCTCAACTTGACCGATAAATTCATCCGAGCCAACGGGAATCTCCCCAACAGGCGCTGGCAAGGCATCCTCCGCCATCTCATCCAGATTAATCCGATAAGCCTGTACTAAGCGGTCTTTAATCCCCCTTTCATTGAAGGAAATTTCCTGCTCCTTCATTTCTTGGCTATGCAAGGCTTGCTTAATTTCAATGATCTCCTCTTCCAGTGAAGCCATATGCGCCCGGAAGCCATTGAGCCGTTGAAGAACTTCCGCCTTCTCACGTTCCTGCTCAATAAGAATATTTTTCAAAGACTGCTTCTGATCTTTGAGCCGCTCAATGGTTTCTTGCAGCTGAACAATTTCATTTTGAAACTGTTCCCGTTTCTGCAAGTACTCGGCCTGTTCATCATCAAATTTCTTAATCTCTCCTAACTCCTGATCAAGGCCTTGCTCGAAAAGATTTAAATTTTCCAATTGGGCTTTTTGTTTTTCCCGTCCCGATTCCACTTCCGTCTCTAGTTGCGCAATCGCCACCGTAACCTCTTCCTTCTGCTGGCGCTTAAAACTGATAAAATTCTGACGTTCTTTAATATTATTCTGGTAAGATGTCAAATCCTGCGCCAAAGTATCAAAATGGAAGATTAACTCTTCTTCTTTCTTTTTCAAGTGATTTAAGGATTCCCTGACTTCGCCGAGCTCGCTATCGACCAACTCCAGCTCATTGAGCAATTTGTTCATATCATCCAGAATGTCTTTTTTCTGCGATTCCAGGATTGAGATGACTTTTTCTTCATCATATATGGCCTTATCGATCTCGTCATTGCGGGACTTTTGTTCTTCGATCTTGGCTACCCATTCTCGGCGCTGCTCTTGTTTTAAGACAATTTCTTCATGTATCCGTTGAATCCGGTCGATAATCTGCTGGGGATCCAGCTCAATAAATTTCGCTTCGCAATAGACTTCAAAAAGATGCTCCCGATTTGAGTCCTGAAAACTGTTACGAATGACCTCCGCCCGCTGCGGGTCAAGCTCCACCACATCTTTAACTTTTCCAATAATCCCGGTATGCTTTTCTGAAGGCGGTGTGGAAGTGATAAGCCGCCCCTCAATAATCGGATCGGGGATATCTTTGTATTGCACTTGCAGTTTTTCAATAAATTCCCTTTGCGATTCGAGCGAAAATTTATTTTTTTCCAAACTGTTGATGTCCTGCTCCAAGATTCCCAACTGGCCGTTGAGATCATTTAAAATCTGATTATTGTTTTCCTGTTCGACCCTCAGGCCGGTCAATATTTCTAAGGCCTTCTGAAGCTGCTGCGAAATCGCCTGTAATTTTTCATCCACTTCTTGTTTTTCTGAAGAAACTTTGGTATTTTCCAATTCCAAACGGCGGTTACGGGCCAGGCAGCCTTGAATTTCTTTCATCACTTCGGTGAGTTCATTTCTAATACTCACCTGTTTTGAAGTAACGTTGAGAATGTTCTCTTCATACTGGAGGATAGATCTCTGCGCCTCCGCAACAGAAATGGTAATGCTATTTAAATTTTCTTTTCTTGTGCGCAAGGCTTGCACCTTTTCTTGCAGCTCGCCGCTTAGCCTCACCAGACCCTGCTTTAATTCTTCAATGCGCTCCTGCTCTTTACGGCAGCGCTCCAGAAGCTGAGTTTTCTTTTCGACCAGGCGAACTTCTGTATCCGTTAAGTTCGCAATACGCTCTTCATTAAAACCAATTTGGCGGTTATTGATATCCAGTTGACTTTCCAGTTTAATATCTTCACTATGAAGCTCATTGATCTTCTGCTCTAAGTCGCTGAGCAATTGTCCTTGGCTCTCTAAAAGACTGCCATTTTCCGTTAATTCTTGGCTCAACCGCGACTCTTGCTCGCGCAGCTCATTCAATTGATTCTGCAGTTGGCTCTTCTCATCTGCGTTCCTTTTCAACTGGTGCCGGGCCAATTGAACTTCTAAACTCTGCAACTTCTGAAATTCTTCTTTATATTTTCTCGCCTTGGTCGCCTGGCGTTCAATGGAGGCAATCTGCCGCTTGACTTCGATAATAATGTCATTGATGCGCAATAAATTATTTTCGGTATCTTTGAGCCGGTTCAAGGCCTCTTTTTTCTTGGATTTATATTTGGTGATGCCGGAGGCCTCGTCCAAAATCATGCGGCGGTCCTCAGGGCGCGCGCTCACCACCAGATCCACTTTTCCCTGCTGGACGAGCGAATAAGCCTCTGCGCCGACTCCCGTTCCCATAAATAACTCCTGAATGTCGCGCAGACGCACGACACTTTTATTGAGGAGATATTCGCTTTCTCCCGAACGGAAAAGCCGCCGGGTCACCGTGACTTCATCGTATTCGATGGGCAACATTTTCGCTTCATTGGAAAAGGTGAGGCTGACCTCGGCAAATCCCAGGGCAGGTTTTTTATCGGTCCCATTAAAAATAACATCCTCCATCGTCGAACCGCGCAATTCTTTGACGCTTTGTTCTCCTAAAACCCAGCGGATCGAATCAAAGACATTGCTCTTGCCGCATCCATTAGGCCCCACGATGGCGGTGATCCCCGGCTCAAAATTAAGAGTTGTTTTATCCGCGAATGATTTGAAACCAAAGATCTCCAGCCGTTTAAAATACATTCGTCGCTCCTCCCTTTTTCTTTACTGTGCTTGCGAATGGAGAGTTATTAAAATTTATTTCTTATTAGCCAATAATTTTTTTACGATCGTGACCGTGGCATTCAAATCGGTAAATTTTGGTAACAGATCCTCAGGAATAACAATACGATACTTTTTTTCAATGCCGGCCAAAACTTCCAAAGCCATCATCGAATCCATGCCAAGATCTTTCACGAAATTGGCCTCCCCTTTGATATCGGAAGGCTCACCTTCCAAAATTTCCGCGATAAGCTCGCGCATATCCTTTTCAACATTATTAATATCTACTATTGCCATTTTTATCCTCCTTATTTCACACTCTCTTTCATACTCTCCAGCCACGCATCGATTGTTTCCCGTTTAAACCGCCACTGTCCGACCGCTTTAATAGCTGGAATTTTTCCTTTTTTTACCCAGTCGTAAATCGTCCGCTTTTTCACGCGGAGATATTTTGCCACTTCCTCAATTGTTAGCAAATTTTCGTATGGCATAAAATTTTAACTGCTAAATATCACAACCATATATTTTTTCAATGATTTGAAGACATTTATGGGCCTTTGTACAACTAAAGAAAAAAATTTGGATTTATCATTGAGGAGACAAAGGCCAATATTGACTACCTCAATTCTTTTGGTTCTACAAAGGTCAATAATAGCAATTGTCAATTTATTATAAATATAAACAGATGTCAACAATTTCTTTGGAATTCTAACTTTTTATACTATATTATCTATTTTATTGACATTTAATACACATAACACAATAAATCCGCATATATGCGCACTTATTAACATAAAATGACATTCTGTAAAAAAGGGAATACAGTGCTAACTGATTTGGGTTTTATGGATTCAAGAAAACTGCGAGGAGGCTAAAACTTTATATCTGCGTCAACATCCGCTTGATAATCGACACCCTTAACTCTAAAACCAAAAAGTTTTAAAAAATCTTCGTGATAGCCTTTGACATCGGCTATTTGAGAAATATTTTCTTCCGTGATCTGCTGCCAAAGTTTTTTAACTTCCTCCTGGACATCTTCGCGCATTTCCAAATCATCGATGCGGATGCGGCCTTTTTCATCAACCGGAATTCCCTGCCCGTTATAAAGCCGCTGCGAAAAGAGACGGTAAATTTGCTGCACGCAGTCCTCGTAGATTCCTTTGGCACGAAGCACTTTTGATAAAATTGTAAAATATAACGGGATAAATGGAATCGCGGAACTGGATTGAGTTACTAAGGCCTTGTTAACGGAAACAAAAGCCCTTCCGCCGATCTTTTTAAACCGCTGATCCAATTTTTTCGCGGTAGCTTCCAGGTGATCCTTAGCCGCGCCAATCGTTCCGTTGCGATAAACCGCGGTTGTAATGTCCGGCCCAATATAAGAGTAGGCAACCGTCATGCATCCTTTGGCTAAACATCCTGCTTGATCCAGGCCATCAATCCACATCTCCCAGTCTTCCCCGCCCATGACTGAAACCGTCTGGCGAATCTCCTCTTCGCTCGCTGGCTGCAAAGTGACCATAATAAGCTTATCCGTATCAAAATCTAAAGATTTATTGGTATACGGTATAGCTTTGGGTTTAAGCACGGATTTCGCAATCCCTCCGGTTTTCGGGTGTGTCCGTCGGGGAGCGGCCAGGCTGTACATGATCATATCCACCGATCCCAAATCCCTTTTAATTGTTTCAACAACTTGTTTTTTCATCTCATCGGAAAACGCGTCCCCATTGAAGTTTTTGGTATACAGCCCTTCCTTTTTCGCGGCTCGATCAAAAGCAATAGAATTGTACCAGCCTGCCGTGGCTGTCCTTTTTTCTTCCGCTTCTTTTTCAAAAAAAACACCAACCGTTGCGGCCTGGCAGCCAAAAGCCGCCACAATTCGGGAGGCCAAACCATAGCCGTTGGAAGATCCGATCACTAAAATTTTTGTAGGGCCGTTTTTAATAGGTCCTTGGCCTTTAACATAATCGATTTGCTTCTGCACATTGGCCGCGCATCCGGCGGGGTGGGCGGTGGTGCAAATAAATCCGCGAATTTTTGGTTGAATAATCATAAGGTTCCCTTTTTTATATTATTGACCTTTGTAGAACCAAAAGAATTGAGGTAGTCAATATTGGCCTTTGTCTCCTCAATGATAAATCCAAATTTTTTTCTTTAGTTGTACAAAGGCCCATAATACAAACGATGATCTACTCGGGGATGGCTGTTTTTTTGGGCACAATAACAACTCCTGACGTGGTCACGGCAAAACGCTTTTTATCTAATTCCAAATCATAACCGATCACGGAACGGGGCGGGATATTCACTTCTTTGTCGATGATCGCGTTTTTTATTTTAGAATGCTCTCCCACAATAACACCCTCCATTAAAATAGAATCCGCGATAGACGCCTCATGATAAATCCGCACGTTGGGAGAAAGAATCGACCGCTCAATATGCCCTCCCGTGATCACGCACCCTCCCGCAATGATGGAGTCCAGAACCGAACCACGGCTCACACTTTGCCGAGTGGACGCGCTGACCAGCTTGATCGGCGGGTACTGCGCGTGATAAGTCCTCACCGGCCAGGATTTATCATAAAGATTAAAAGCCGGATTTTCGCGCACTAAATCCATGTTCGCCTGGTAATAGGCATCGCGCGTTCCAATGTCCCGCCAATACAAAGGCTTATTTTTTTCATCAATGAAATTATGCACATAAATCTTGCGTTTATGCTGCAGCATCTGCGGGATCACGTTCTTCCCAAAATCATGTTCTGAAATTTTCGACTGGGCGTCGATCTCTAATTCTTCAAAAAGCACATCTTTATTAAAAAGATAAATTCCCATCGAGGCAAAAATTTGGCTCGGATCGCGCGGCAGGGTTCTGGGATTTTGCGGCTTTTCCTGAAAACCGCATACCTGATTTTTAGAATCAACCTCCACGACCCCAAAATTGTTCGCGGTTTCCTTGGGCATTAAGACACACGCCACCGTCACATCCGCGTTCATGGCTTTATGGTAATCAATCATCTTGCGGTAATTCATTTTATAAATATGATCGCCGGCCAGGACCAGGACCATGCGCGCATTAAGGTCCTGGATTGCGTAAATATTTTGATAGATCGCATCCGCGGTCCCCTTGTACCAATCGGAACCGATGCGCTGTTGGGCAGGAATCACATCAATGAATTCCCCTAACTGGCTGGAAACGACATCCCAGCCAGCGAGGATATGTTTTTGTAGAGAAAACGATTTGTATTGAATGAGCACATAAACCCTGCGCAAACCAGAATTGATGCAATTGCTCAAAGTGAAATCGATAATCCGGTAAATCCCACCGAAAGGAACCGCGGGTTTCGCCCGATCCCGCGTTAAGGGGTCCAAACGCTCCCCTTTTCCCCCGGCCAATATAAACGTCAAAACATCACGCATCTTTTATCCTTCTTTGTGACAGACTTAAGCCGCTATAAACGGCAATTATTATACGACCAGTTATCTGCTTTTGCAATCTTTAGACTGGAAGTTTTTCAATTTTCGTTTATGGGCCTTTGTACAACTAAAGAAAAAAATTTTAATTTATCATTGAGGAGACAAAGGCCAATATTGACTACCTCAATTCTTTTGGTTCTACAAAGGTCAATAATATCGCTACTTCTATGTCAAGGGACGACCCTTCGGGTCGCCACTTGCCCGTGGCATAAAACCACGGGCAAGTACTGCAGCTAAATCCACGGGCAAGCCCGTGGCCTTAGCTTCCGTTAAAATTGGCTCGCGTCCCACTGGCACAAAACGGTTCAAAGGATGCAGCCATGGTTCAACCAGAACCCCTTTTTGCTCCATTAATTTTAGAATTTTTTCTTGCCGTGTTCCTTCTTCATCAGAAAACTGGTTTAACGCCCGACGATTAAGAATGGTTAAGTTGATAACCTTCAGCCGCAGACTCCCTAATTCCCTTTTCTTGATCCGCTCAAATTCTAATTTTATGCTTTGATCCTTTTGTGAAAAAATTTTATCTGGGGCGCTGCTTTTTATTTGATCTATTTGGTCAAGGGCAATAAAAGAAAGCTCCTCTAAGGATTTATCATAGCGTGCTTCCTTAAAATAAAGTACCGCCACATTATAATGCATCCAAATATAATCCGGTTTTTTCTTTAAGGCCTTTTGATAAAATAGATTGGCCTTAGAATAATCCTCTAAAAAATAATAGCACAATCCCAGCATTTCATAGGCCCGCGCGGCAGGCATCGCTTGATCGCCTTCTCCTTTAAGATAGGGCAAGAAGGCGATCAACTCATGGTAATAACGAACCACCTCCTTGAGATACCGGCGATTCAAGGAAACTTTTTTATCAAGATATAAAACCGGATAATCAACCGATCCTTTTAAATAATCAAGCCGTCTGGAATGAACCACCCGATAATCCAGGCTGATCCATAAAATACTTATCCCTATCACATAAGACACTAAAGAGAGCTTAAGAATATTGACTAGAAAATTCCCTAATTCTCTTGAAGAATAAAACATTGTGCACCTAAATTTTTGCGTTGAAACGACCAAATCACTCGTCCCAAAAAAAATACCATAAACGCAATTAAAAAAAGATAATATCCATACAACCAAGTCTGGCCGTATCGGAAATAAACAACATTTTCTCCAGCTGGAAGCCAGACGCCTTTAAAGGCATAATTCGCCCGCCACACCTTGACCTTTTGACCATTGATGAACGCGGCCCAATCTTTATGAAAGCTGTCATTATATACTAAAAAATGGCGGACCGGAAAATTGGTCTTCAATCGTAGTTCATTTAAATTAAAATCAACAATTTTAAACTGATCTGAGTTTTCCGTAATAAACTGGGCTTCTTTCGGCGGCTGATCAGCCTGCTTATTTTCCGATGATGCAAAAGAATCAAAAATATACGCTGTTTTATCAACCTCGCTAAAAATTTTATTGACCGCTACGGCCTCAGTGCTTTTGTCATTTAAGAATTCAACGCGGTCATAAAGCACAAATTTATAGCGTGTGTATTTTTCTAATTTTTCCCGATCGGCATGATTTAAAAGAAAATGCGACCATCGCACCCCCACATACTCGCTGTCGACAAACCCGGAAGAATCACGCATGACTTTACGTCGAGCGGCATATCCGCGCGCCTCAGGGATAAGAGGATCATGATCCGCAGCCGGCCGAATAAACGAAAATGATGGGGTCTCCCGCGGACTGTCCATCTGTATCAAGTAAGGTTTTGCATTTCGACAAACATAAAAATTGACCGCAATCCCTTGACTTAAAATCGCCATGCTCAATAAAAGAGTCAGCAGAACAAAGCGACTTTTCAAAAAACCCGCTCCATAAAGCACAAAACTAATCCAGCTCAGAAAAACAGCGAGATACGAAGGCCCCATAACATTTCCCAAACGATACAAAAATAAAGCAAACACACTATGGATAAAAGTAACAAAAACAAGTAAATATCCCTTTTTCTGCTTTATTAATGGTGCAGCACTCAAAAATATTCTTAATTGTTCCATCGCAAAGAGGACATAAATTGGAATAGACAAATACAGCAAAAAAAATAAATTTCTAAATAATTTAAAAAAATAAACATGATCATACAAAAAACGATGGATCGGTGTCGCATCAGCTAACGTTATAAAAAAAAGAAAAAAACCTAAAGTGCCCAGCAGGGCTAAAAGCCGATTGACACGGTTCAGAATGGAGAGCAAAAGAATAAGATAAATAAAAATGGGAATGTAGAAAAAGATTGGCTCTGTTCCGGCAAAAACATCTAAATCCGAAAACAATCCCCGCCACGTGACGACCCCGCTTATGCCGCTGTTATTAATCATATCCTGATCCATGCTGAGGACATCCTGATAAGGAGATCCCGTGTGGCGAAAATCAAACATAAACTGTCCCTCATGGGACATGCGGTACCACAGGAGATCAGGCCCTAATGATAGACACACGGCCGTGATGCAAAAAATGGTTACTTTTTTGTATTGCCAAATTTGCTTTAGGCCGCGATCAAAAATTTCCTTGAGCAAAGAGAAAAATATCATGCTAAAAGCGATAGCAAAAATCACAAAAACTGTCACAAAAAAGAAAGGGAAATACGTTGTCAGAATAATCATTAAAGCGAGCGTCATCCCCAGCAAAAATCGCTGCCCGCCTTGCTTAAAAAAATTAATCATAAAATAGAAAAACCAAGCGAGTGGCACAAAAATTAAATTTATGACGTTTTCCGTAAAAGTCGCTGGTCCTAAGGAAGAAAACATAACCATCACATAGGCCACAAAGGCCAGCGGCCATTCTTTCAAAACTGATTTGGCCAATAAATAAAACCCTAATAATCCTAACCAATAATAGAGTGCCAAATAAACGAGATAGGCCTGATAAAACGATTGTGTGACTCCTTGGAGAAGCCAGATCACATAGAGAAAAGGATTAAATTCACCTAAAACCCGCATATCCAAAACATCCGGGTATCCCCATGACTGAAAAGGATTCCACATCGGATAGATACCATTCCAAAGACCATCTAAATAATATTTAATCCTGTAGTAGTAAGCCGGCGCTGTCCCACCGAGGGCTAACTGATAGAGAAAATAACCACGGAAAATAAAAAGCCACAGAACAAAGGCACCTGCGACAAAAATGATTTCCAGCGAACGTTTTTCGTGAGAAGTTAAACTTTTAGACGACATAAAAAAGGCGGGCTTAATGATAGGATTTTTTGCTTTATTGATTAGGCGACACTATCCCTTTGAAAGGAATCAATAAAATCTGAAATTCTGGAGACTTTCCGAGCCTGTGTTTTTACAAAGGCAGGCTCTTGACTCAGACCTGGTCGCACGAGAGGTCCTGGTTCGAGCCGAACAAGATCGCGCACTCTCTTTTTAGTGGAACTAAACGTGAATCCGGAGAACAAAAAGAAAATATGTTTCCAAGAACTTCTGGTAAACTTCCATAGCAAACGCGAAACACCAAAAAACATAATCAAACGCAGTATGTGCCGAGGGCGCAGATAATAACGACGGATACATTCTTTACGCAACTCATCGAGCTCTTTTTTCGTTAACTTGGTATGGCGATAATCAATCGGCACTTCATGGGTGATATGGTTCCACTTTTCCCACGTTGTGTTATTCATAAAATCTTTCTCATAGTATTTTTTGAATATAGCCGTTCCGGGGTATGGAATCAAAATATTAAAGCCGGACATAATCGCATCCAATTTGATTGCAAAATCAATCGTCTCGCGCACGGTCTCAACGGTTTCTTTAGGATTACCGATCATAAAAGAATTAAAATAATCAAGTCCTGCCTTTTTACAGTTCATACAGGCCTGATATAATTCTGACTTTTCAATTTTCTTTCCCATCTGCCGCAGAATGAGCTCGCTTCCGCTTTCGATCCCAAATTGCAAATAGACGCATCCTGCTTTTTTCATCATTTTCAGTGTCTCCAGGTTCTGACAATGGTCCGGCCGGGCAAAGATGAACCAGGTGATTTTTAATTTCTCGTCAATGATGCGCTGGCAGATATCAATCACGCGCTGTTGATCATGCATAAAATTATCATCGACAATATGAAAATGTCTTAATCCATATGTCTCTTGTAAATATTTAATCTTGCCGACAAAATAATCAATACTGTGATCGCGCAGCCGGCGGCCGGTGACGTTATTGGCGCAAAACGTGCAATACGCCGCGCATCCCCGCGAGGACATAATAAATGTACTTTTTTCAGCAACACGAAAGACAACCGAAGGGGCATATTCTGTAATCGGCAATAAATGATACGCGGGAAAAGGCAATTGATCCAGATCCTCAATCATAGAGGCGCGCGGATTGGAAATCACTTGTCCTTCCTTCCGATAAGTCAACCCGTTGATGGAAGAAAAATCGGTCTGGCCAGCCTCGATGGCCTTAACCAGCTCGGTTAAGGCATACTCCCCTTCACCGGCGATGACGAAATCGGCGGCTGGTGTTTGCTCAAGCGACTGCTTAGGTAAAGAAGTTAAATGCGGGCCTCCCATAACAAAAATGGTTTGAGGAAACCTTTGCTTGAAATTGGCCACAATCTCCTGAGCCGAATTAAATGTCGGTGTAACCGCTGTAATTCCGATCATCTGCGGCTGAAATTCGCCAATCTGCTCAGCCATTTCAGGAAGCAGGGTTTCGTGAAGATTAAAGTCAAAAACCTTGACTTCATGGCCATGCCTTTCCAGCATAGCAGCGACATAGAGAAGTCCTAGGGGAACAGAGGCATCCTGCTCAATATTCAACTTTTTGTAGATGATAAGATAGGGCGGGTTAATAAGGGCGATTTTCATTTATCTTGATAAATTTCGTATTGAAGACTTTTATTTTGAACAATGTTTTTATTGTAACAAATAAAGATGTAAAATCAAAATAAATTATAATTCTTTTTCGTTCTTTTTCAATTCCTCATTCTCTGGATCGACTTTTAATCCCTCTTGAAACTCCGCTTGCGCCTTCTCTTTATCTCCTAAGGCGTTATAGCTCAATCCCAGCTTATTGCGGACTTTTGCCGTTTCCTTATTCATCGACAAAACCAGATGATAAATTTTTTGTGACTCGGTAAATTGCTTTTGCTCATAAAAGATATCCCCGATCATCAGCAAATCATTCGCGCTGCTGGGACTCAGCTGATGGGCGCGGGCCGCCGCCTCCTGCGCCTTATCGTATTGGCCGCTTTTCGCATACGCCCGCGCTAAAAGAAAATGCGCTCTGGCATCTTTGCGATCCGACTCAGCCAGAGATTGATAGTGTTTAATCGCATAATCATATTCGCCTAAGTCATAATAGGCCTGGGCCAGATTGAACTTTAGCTGCCGGCTGCCTGGATCAAAGGAAGAGGCGATCCGAAAATACTCAAAGGCTTTTTGAAAATCTTCCCGCTTGCCATAAATTTTCCCTAAGATTTTATGCGCCTCGAAGCTCGCAGAATCAATCTTTAGCGCTTGATTTATTTCATCAAGAGCGGGCTCTTCCAGCCCTAAGGTTTCCAACGAAAAGGCGCGGTGAGTATATTGATACGCCGAGACCCGCCGGGCCCCCAACTTATACAAATCAAATTTAGGCGCCTGCCATTTCGTTAAGTCGATAGCAAATCTTTCAATGAGTTTTTCATGAGCCGGAACTTTTTTGACAAAAATAAACCCATCGTAATTAAAATATACGGGAACCCAATCCTCTCTGGAATAAAAATGTGCCAGGATTTTTTCTGGCGCTGCCTGATTGATTGTGCTGAGCAAAACGATGGTGACATTGCGATCACTGGCCAGCTGCTCAAAGAAGGCCATATCCCCCTGATGCCAAATCCGTTGATAAATACCTTTAAAAAAATCCGCCCCGTAGACTTCGGTCCGGCCATCGATAAATACCTTGATATCCGGATAGCATCGCCCAACCAAATAGGCCCCGGAATTGAAATCATTTAAAATATTCCCCTGCACCTTATTATCCACCAAAAAATCAACGGCTTTATTCGGATAATTCTTAAGCGAAATGCCTTCCATATCGCTTTTTATCTCAAATTTATCAAAATCGAACGACCCGCCGGAGCGCATCATCACGCTAAAATTGATCATCCACAGCGCTAAGATAATCTTCAACAGCGCCGCGGTAATGTATTGAAATCTTTTGTGGGTAAAACGGATCGGTACAATATCATTCATGGAGATTGTGAGCGCGTTGGTGACAATCACGAGATAGGAAGCAAACGCGAAAAAGACTAAGTTCCTCACCGCCACTAAAGAAAAAGCAAAAAAAATCAGCCAGAAAAGCAGTGCCCCTAAATCGATTTTCCGCCGGTTAAAAAGAAAACTATAAATGGAAATGACAATCATCAGTTTATAAAACGGCAAATTCTCAATCGAAAAAACATTGCTTTTAAGGATGGGCTTTTGCAATTCTTGGATATATTCAAAGAATATCTTGGATTTACCCGGAAGCTCAAGTAAAACGTCAATCGGGTACCAAGCGCCTTTAAAGGTCACGGGGTTAATCAGACAGGCCAAAATGACGGCCAGCAAAATTCTCCTTAACCGGGCGTACTCCGCGTCGGTTAACCGTCCGATTTTATTCCATTCGTAAGGCAATTTCACATGCCGCTTGAGCCATTCGGCGCTGAGTGCAATCAGCACAAAGAGTGGACCAAAAAAGAAAAACCCATGCATATTGGTCCACAAAACCTGGACAAAAAACAGGACAAACAGCGACCAGTGTTTATCAATATGAATTGATAAAATATAAATATAGAGAACAAAAAATAACAGGCTAAAAATATCCGGCCGGATGGTAAAACGCGTGATGTAAATTAAAAGGACTAATAAGAGAGAAAAGGTGACGATGAATTGTTTGTCGCGGTTATATCCCAAGAGCAATAACAAAACCATGGTGGACCAAACCACCACGACCTGCATGCGGATGAGCCCTTCCGCGCCTCTTAAGCTATGAATCCAATACACGAAAATCTGGAACAGCCATTCGTGATTAATCCACGGCTTTCCTTCCACCATGTAGGACAAAATATCGACATCCGGGACATAACCGTGCTGTACGATAAATTTCCCCATTCCCAAATGCAGCCAGAGATCCAAATCCCGGATTTCCAGATGGGCAATCAAAACGATAATCCCAAATAAAATCCCTATTGAAAGTAACCCACAAAAATAACTTACCCTTCGCCAAAAAATATCACTCATGTTTATCTTCCATCTTATTTAATTCATCCAGTCGGAGCTTAAAATTTTGATTCTCTGGATCAAAACTCAAACCCATGACGTAAGCCTCTTTAGCCAAGGTGTATTTCTTATTATTGTAAAAAACATCCCCCACCGACAATAAATCACTCGACTCAAAGGCGCTCATCCCTTTAATGGATTTCAAAGTTTCCACCGCTTCTTTATCCTGCCCCTGTTTTGCCTGAATCCGAACTAACGCAAGAAGCGAGCTCGGATATCCCGGTTTATAAGCCACGGCAATTTGGCACTGCTCCAAAGCCTGTTTGAAATCGTTTTGCTCTTCAAAGAAAAGCGCCAATTGGTAACGGACTTCCGGATTCCGCGGATCCAAGATTCTCGCCACCCGCAGCGCCTCAAAGGCTTTTTTGGATAACCCTTTTTTCAAAAAGATGCCGCCGATAATTTTATGGGGCTCGGCATAATTTGGCATAATTTTCACGGCCGCGTAAGCCTCTTTTAACGCCGCATCATGAAAATCCATGGCTATCAAGGAATAGGCCCGGTGCACATTTTGGTAAGGCTTAACATTGGTCAGGCCTAGACGCTTAAGATCCATTTTCTTCGTTTTCCAGCGCGCTAAATCAATTTTATATTTTCTAATGAACTCCGCGTTTTGCGGGATCACCCGCAAAAATATGACCGCGTCATAATCCAAGTAGACCAATTCCCATTTTTTATCTTTCGAAATGTGCCAAAGCAATTTTTGCGGAATCGGGGCCATCGCCGAATTCAAAAAAAGGCCGGAAATTTTATACCTCTCTATGAGCTCATCCAACAGTTGTTTATCACCTTTCCAGGCTTGATCGTGAGTTTGAAAAAATTCCGCGCCGTACAATTCCGTCCGGCCATCGATAAAAACCTTGATATTGGGAAAACACCGGCCCGCCAGATATGCCCCGGAGTTGAAATCGTTAAAAAAATTTCCTTTTATATCATTCTTTATTAAAAAATCCGCGGCCTGGTAAGGAAAATTACGTAACGACACCCCGCCAAATTCACTCTTGCGCTGATACGTGTCAAAATCATAATATCCGTTATACGAAAGCCGCGTTCCAAAATCGACCAGATAGAAAATGATCATCACCTTGACCACCAGAGAAAGCATGTGCCGCATTTTAACGCTGAATGCCTTTACCAGCGGGATGTGTTCCCCGGAAAAATTGGAAAAGTTTACAAAAAAGACAAAATAGGCCATAAAGGAAAAATACACCAAATTCCGAATGGCAGAAAGCGAAAAGACCAAAAAAAATATCCACAATAAAAGTAAATCAAGATTAATCTTCCGCCGGTTAACGACAAAGCTTAAAAAGGAGATAATGATCAAAATTTTATAATGCGGGTAAGGCGTGAGCGCCCAGGGAACATGCCAATTGATTGGTCTTTGCAGTTCTAAAATTTTGGCAAAAAATATTTTGGATTCATGAGGGAGCTGGATAAGGATTTTAATCGGATACCATGCCCCCTGAATCCCCATAGGGTTCAAAAGGCAAGCAACAATGAGAACCCAAAAAATATTCTTTAATGACCGGTATTCCTGATCCTCGAGGCGGTCAACCTGATTCCAGTGATACACAAGTGGGGCGCGCCTTTTGAGCCATTGGGAAACAATAAGAAGCAAAACAACCAATGGCCCCAAGATAAAAAATCCGTGGATATTCGCCCACGCGATCTGCATGATGAACAAAGCAAACCAGGCCCACCGCCGGTGGATATGGTAAAACAAAATGTACAGAAAAAATGCTAAAAAAAACAGACTGAATAAGTCCGGACGGATCGTAAAGCGGTCGCGATAAACAAAAAGGACCAAAAAAAACGGAACAATCGTAGCAAGCTGATTGTTTTTGTTATAAGCGAGCAGGAGCAAAAGGATCAGAGTCAGAACAACAATGATAACCTGCAGAAGAATCAGCCCCTCAGGACCGCGCCATTGATTTGCGGCATAAGCGATCACTTGAAACAACCATTCGTGGTTGACCCACGGTTTTCCCGCTATCGTGCAAGAGAGGACGTCTACCTGAGGCACATAACCATTCTCGACAATAAACCGCCCCATGGCCATATGCAGCCAAAGATCCAAATCCTTAATCTCAACGTTGGCCATCAAGATCAAGACGGCACAAATCCCGCTGATTGAGAGAAGGCCGGCCGCATGACTTAACCTTTTCCAAAAATAATCACTGAGCATAATAATTGCTATTGTACGCCGTGTGCAAGTTTCGTGTCATTGCGAGCGAAGCGAAGCAATCTTTAATAGAAAAAAGATTACTTCGTCGCCTTGCGGCTCCTCGTAATGACACAGATAATAAAAACTCGCACATGACGTTATTGTATAACAAAATGCTCACCGCCAATATCGGTGAGTTGGGAATTCTCGTTAAACACAATCTCTGCCCTGCGTTTAATGGGCCGGTAATCCAAAGCCGCGGCCAAGAGTTCTTTCGTGTATGGATGCTGAGAATTTTTAAAAATCTTCTCCGTGGCCGCAGATTCCACAATTTTCCCCTTAAACATCACCGCAACCCGGGTACTGATTCGCCGGACCACCCTTAAGTTGTGCGATATAAACAAGTATGTCAGATGATACTGCTTTTGTAAATCCATTAACAGGCGAATAATCTGTTCCTGAACCAGGACATCCAACGATGAGACGGCTTCATCTAGAATCAAAAGCCGCGGGTTCATGACTAACGCCCGGGCAATGGCAATGCGCTGTCTTTCTCCCCCGCTAAATTCATGCGGATAACGAGAAAGAATATCCGAAGACAGGTGAACCGCGGCCAATAAGCCGGTCATATATTCGTGCTGTTTTTCAAAATTATTATAATGGTTGCGATCGAGATGCATGGCTTCCTGCAGAACTGAAAAAATAGTGAACCGCGGATCCAAACTGCTGTAAGGATCCTGAAATACCATTTGCAAGCGGCTGCGGTAGGGACGCATCTGTGCGGCAGACATTTTTGTAATATCTTTTCCTTCAAGCAAAATCGTTCCGCTATCCAAAGGATACAACTTCATGATCACCCTGGCCAAGGTGGTTTTGCCGCATCCTGATTCACCGACAATACTTAAATTTTCACCGGAGCGCAGATGGAAATCAATATTATCAACGGCACGGACATATTCTTGGGTGGCACCAAAAAAATTCTTTTTAGCCGGAAAATATTTCTTAACGTTTTTTAGTTCAAGAAGCATTTTACTTAAAATGCCTCCATTAACTGCCGCGTGAATTCATGCTGCGGGCGGCGCACGATGGATTCCGTGGGCCCAAATTCCACAACTTCTCCGTTAAACAAAACCGCCACCTCATCCGCCAGATGCTCTACCATGCCCAAATCATGAGTGATAAGAAGAATAGAAAGCGATAACTCATCCCGCAGCTTTTTGAGCAATTCTATAATGTGCGCTTGCAGAGTCACATCCAGGCTGCTGGTCGGCTCATCAGCGATGATAAGTTTTGGCCCCGCCGCAATGGCCTGTGCGAGCATGGCCCGCTGGCGCATTCCGCCGCTTAATTGATGCGGATAACTGCGGGCCACCCGCAGTGGCTCGGGGATTCCAACTCTATGCAGCAACTCTTTCACACGCTCTTCCCTGGCGCGCCGATTCAATGTGGTATGAAAGAGCAAAACTTCCTCGATTTGCTCTCCAATACGAAAAACCGGATTAAAGGCATTCAGGGGTTCTTGAAAAACCATGGCGATTTCTTTCCCGCGGATTTTCCGCAAGCGGTCTACGGAACTGGCAAGCAAATTTTCCCCGAAAAATAGGATCATTCCCTGACAGACTTTAAGAGCATCCGGCAACAATCCCAGAATCGAAAGCCCGGTCGTAGTTTTGCCGCTGCCCGATCCGCCAACCAGGGCGACGATTTTTTGCTCAGTGATGATAAGATTTAAGCCATCAACGATCCTCTGTTCCCGGCTGGTGTTTGTCACACTTATAACCAAATTTTGAATGTTTAAAATTTCTTTAGGCATCAATTGCTTCCTTCGCCTTTTAACATCGGGTCCAGACAATCACGCAAAGTATCGCCGATCACATTAAAACAAATCACCGTGAAAAAAATAAAAAGACCCGGCCAAAGAATCCACGGGGCAAAATGTACAGGCACAATCCCCATGGCCTCCGAAAGCAAATTTCCCCAGCTGGGAACAGGATCTTGAATCCCCAAGCCAATCACACTCAAGGCGGCCTCTCCTAAAATATACCCCGGGATGCTTAACATAATCGCAACGATGGAATAACACAACGTGTGCGGCAAAATATGCCGCCGGATAATCATAAAATCCGACAGCCCCATGGCCTTAGCGGCTAAAACATATTCACGCTCTTTGAGGGAAATACTCATCCCCCGGATAATCCGCGCTAAACCCGCCCACCCAATAAACGAAAGGATCACCACCACCGCAAAATAAATTTGCAAAGAATTGAAATTGTCCGGTACCGCCGAGCGCAGCGCCAGCATCAAATAAAATCCCGGCACCATCATAAATATTTCGCAAAACCGCATGATAAAATTATCGATTTTTCCGCCATAATAACCGGCCACTCCACCAACGAACAATCCTAGTGAAAATGAAATCAAAACACCAATCAAACCGATCGACAAGGAAACTCTGCCCCCGTATAAAATTCTCGATAATAAATCCCTCCCCCGGGAATCCGCACCTAAAAGATAAAAACGCCCTTCACCGGGCACGCCGAATAAATGGATTTGAGATGAAAAGAGACCCAAAAACTTATACGGATCACCTTGTGCCAGAAACCTGAGTGGAAATTTCCTGCCTTTGTCTTCACGATAAATCCGTTTGTGATATTCGTTGAATTCTAAAATAATCCCATAAACATACGGCCCCGCGAATTTTCCTTGTTCATCGATCCAATGAATTTTTATCGGTGGGCAGTACGAATAATTACGGTCCTCATTCTCATAGGAATAAGGTGCGACAAAATCGGCAAACAGGGCACTCCCATAAAAAATGCCCAGAATCAATACGCATATCGACGCTGCACGATTCTTTTTAAAATTCTGCAGCGCAATCTGCAATTGACTCAATGACTTTTTATTCGTCATAGCGGATCCTCGGGTCAGAACAAGCCAAAAGGATATCGGCAATCAAATTTCCCAACAACAGCAGAATCCCACCCATCAGCATGCTTGCCATCACCAGGTACACATCTTTGGCGCGTACCGCCGTGAGCATAAGCGACCCCAATCCCGGCCAGCTGCAAATAATTTCCGTCAAGGCAGCGCCGCCTAACAGTCCTGACAGCTCATAACCAAAAAGCGTAATCAAGGGATTAATCGCATTACGCAGGGCATGATGATACACCACCCGATGTTCCGGCAATCCTTTGGCACGGGCAGTTAAAATATATTTTTGCCGCAGGACCTCAAGCATATTCCCGCGCATGATCCGCTGCAGCGCCGCAATCGATCCCACGGAAATGACCAGCGTCGGGATAACCAAATGCCGCAGCAAATCCACCATCTTGCCAAACCAACTTAAATCATCGTAATTCGCACTGTGCATGCCTCCTAACGGCAAGATGCCCCATTGGCTCACGGCATACAATAAAAGGATCGCCAAGAAAAAACTTGGGATAGAAAGTCCGACAAACGATCCCAAGGACAACACCCGGTCAATCCATTGATTCCGACGGACAGCGGCCCAAATCCCCAAAGGCAAGGCCACCAGCCAGGTCAATAATAAACTGGCTAACGAAAGAATAAAGGTGTTCCATAAGCGGCCGGAAATCAGCTGGGCCACCGGCACGTTGTAAAAAAACGAATAACCCAGCTCGAATTTGAATAAATTTCCGACCCAGTAGAAATATTGCTCAACCCATGGTTGTTCGAGATGATAGAGCTTCTCATAACGGACTATTGTCTCGGGTGAGATCTGCGGATTAAGTTTCAGAGAATCGAAAAAATTTCCCGGAGTCAGCTGCATTAAAACAAACGTCATCAGCGACATCGCAAACAACAAAGGAATCGCCACCAAAACTCTTTTAAGAATGTACTTAAGCATGATTAACGGTATTGGGATTGCAGATAAACTTCTTCCAGGTTATGAAACGCACCGCCGTAACTGCTGGGCTTCAAATTACCAAACTTATTGCGTACCGCAAAAATGGAACTATCTAACACGGTGTAAATCAAAGGCAATTGCTGTGAAACAATGACCTGAAACTCATCGTATAATTTCTTGCGTTTGTCCTCATTGAGCTCCTGCACACCCTGATTAAATATTTCATCGATCTGTTTTTCCCAGCTGGTCGCCGGTATTTTCTGCTGCGGAAACCACATATGCAATTGCCCATCGGACGACCAGACATTTTTGCCAAAATGCGGCTCGACTCCGCCGGTCAACCCTAAGATAATCGCATCCCAATCATAAGTCGCGGTCAATTTTCCAACGAGGCTGTTAAATTCCAACGGCAGGTAATTCACCCGCATCCCCAGCCTTTGCAAATCATGACGGATAATAGCCGCAATCTGCATGCGCTCGTTAGCCCCAGAATTGGTATACAAATTGAATTCCACGGAATTGCCATCCTGATCTTCGAGGATGCCATCACCGTTATGATCCACAAATCCCGACTGGGTCAAAATCGCTTTGGCTTTTTTCAAATCATAATCATATTTCGCGACATTCGGGTTATAAAAAAATCCGGCGCTGGGGCTCATCGAAGAGTCTTGCGGATATCCCAGGCCGTTCATGAGGATATCAATGATTTTATTTTTATCGATCGCGTGCGCCACGGCCCGCCGGAAATTCACATTGGTGAACCATTTCAATTTCTGTGAGTGCACAAACGACTTTTGGGTTTTGGGATTAACCCCAGTGTTTTGATTAAATGCAATAAAATTGCTCCCAAAGGCCGGACCCGTCTCGTAAACCGTAAAGTTCGCCTTTTGTTCCAAAGGCTTCAAAAGCGGATAATCAATGCCGCGCAATCCATAATAATCCAACTCACCGTCCATAAATTTGAGGAGCGCGGTATCCGCATTCTGCACAATCAAATAAATAATTTTTTCGATATAAGGCAGCTGTTCTCCCTCGGTAGATTTTTTCCAATAACGCGGATTTCTTCGGAAGACCAACCGCTCACCGGGGCGATATTGTGCTAATTGATACGGCCCTGTCCCGATAATTTCTTTGGGATCCGTATCAATCCCCCAGGTAAAATTAAATTTTCCTTCGGCTACTGCTTTTTTCAATTTGTGTTGTGGGAGGATCGCCTGACTCATCCCGCGCAAGAATGGCGCGAATTTCACCGGCAAAGTAAATTTCACCGTATAATCATCAATCTTCGAAACGGTAAAATTTTGCCCTTCAATACTAAAAATATCACGCGCCGAACTTGGGATATCCGAATTATAAATGAGATCGTTAAATGTAAAGACCACGTCATCCGCGCTAAAAGACACCCCATCCGACCAAACTACGTCCTGACGCAGATGAAATATCCACTCACGGCCGTCCGGGCTAATCTCCCAGCTTTGCGCCAGGTGAGGCTCGACTTTAAGTGTAAAGACGTTGGTGCGGGTGAGTCCTTCAAAAATTTGCTCGGTCACCATGGTTGAGCTTGTTTCTTTAGCGAGAATATCATTGAAGGATTTAGGGTCAGAGGTGCTGGCCAAAACCAACTGGCCGCCGTATTTGGAAATGGCATTATTCTGACTCTGGGCAATGTGCGGGATGAATAAAAATAATAAAAGGAATAATGATTGGGGAAGGATATTTTTTTCTTGCAAAGGGAGTGCCTTAGGGATCATCAAGATTGATTGCCTAAGAATTCCTAATAAACGCCGTGTGCAAGTTTCGTGTCATTGCGAGCGAAGCGAAGCAATCT